>JABSOU010000001.1 GCA_013215215.1 Cognatishimia sp.
AGGGCTAGAAGAACCCTTAGAGATAAAGCCTTTGATTAATAGGCATTACTGCATGGCTCTACATGAAACTTTTTTAGAAGCAAATAAAGAAAGTATACATAGGTCTGTATTAAACTCTATAAGTTTTTAATTAAACCATTTAAAGTCTTTTTTACATTTATTAGGTTCAGAGAAGAATCTTCTTAGAGCAGAGAATAAAACCGCTACCTCAGACTTACTATTAGATTTCTGTTTTTCTGCTTTAACTATAGTAGTAAGTTTACCTCCGTAAAAGTAAATTAAACCCCAACTTTCAGGTAATTCGTCTTCCTTTATTAACCCTTCTGGGCAAACATAATATCGGTAATCTCCCATACCCATATGCGGGTATTGCCTAAAAAATTTTCTTGAGTCAGCTTTAAAATCGCTTCTAGAAGTTTTAATTTCACATAAGCAGGTCCTACCCCCTTGAGAAACACCTAAAACATCCGCTACTTCCCCAGTAGAATGGCAAGCCACAAAATCTTTAAGCACTACACTATAACCACCGTTTTGACTTCTTTTTATATAGTTGGCAGTTTTGTCTATTAATTCAGAGTGGAGTTTTTTAGTGTTAGTAAAAAGCCTTTTAGTAGCTTTTTTCTTTATCTTTTTTAGAAAAGCCATATCTATCTTCTCTCCATACCTAAACACTTTAAAAAATACTTCATTTCCCAAGAATCGTACAGAGATTTAACATATACTCTAGGTTTTCTATATCTGTGGGCTTTGTTTTTAATATGGGCTTTGGCTGCACCCATAGTTAAAAACCATGTTTGATCTTCATAACTATATTCTATTAACTTGGCCTCATATTTTTTATCATAAAGCTCTTCTGCTATTGAAACTAACTCGTCTAGGTCTAGAAGAGGAGAATATAGATTTTCTAGATGCTCTATCAATTGTAGGTCTTCATCTTCTATTTCCTGCATATAATATACAGGGCCTTCGTAATCATTTTCTTCTAACTCTTGGTTATGTTGTTGGTTTTCTTCGTATTCATCTTGATAAGATTCTACACCTTTTAACAACTCTTCTATAGTGCAATCACCTTTTAGTGAAAGCTTGTTATACGTATCCTCTAAAAGAAATTTACAATGCTCTATTAGGTCTTCCTTAAGACTTTCATAATCTTGGGATTCACAATCAGAGGTGCAAAAAATCTCATACTCTCTTAGGGAGTATGAATCCTCACCCTCTTCTGATTCTTGTGGGTCTAGTACAGCGTTAAAACATAATGATTGCACTACATATATAGGGTAAGCAGTTCCTACCACATCTTGTGTTTGGTATTCTTTGATAATACCCCTAAATTTTTGAGGTACATAAATTAAACCTAATTCTTGGGTAATTAAATTGCTTATGTAACTATGTATTTTGTTAATTAAGTAGTTGATCTTCATATGTTTCCTTTAATTTTTGTTGTAGTTTAGTATAATAAACAGGCTTATCTATTTGTAGTGGGATTCCTAGAATCCTATCTATATCTTCTTTTTTAAGCTCTTTGTTTTCACAAAGATCTTGAAAAGTGCGTCTTCGTTCAAGTGTTTCAATAATTTCCCAGTTTTGTTTCATTTTTTTATAGAACAAATTAAATCTAGTTCATAAGTAAAACTATTACTTGTAAGCCTAAGCAAAAACTCTTCAATATGTACTCGCAACCATTTTACGACCTCTTGCTCTGGTGGGTTACGAAGTTTAGTATTATAGTAGCTATATGTTGTGTCAAGAAAGCCAACATTAGTCAACGTAACTATTACTCCGCTAGGCAAAGATAAACAAGCTTCGAGACTATCACCCGTAGGATTAAAAGCTACTCTAATATCGTTGGGGTTTAAAGAAAATAGAAGTTTTTCGATACAATCACTAACCACTCCACGATCTAGGTGTTTTACAATTTTATCTAAAAGATCTCTTTGGTAGTTTACCCCTTGAGAGATTTTTATAATTTTATCCCTAAATATCTTACTTGATAAATAACCTTTTTGGTTTTCAAAATAATCCCGAAAATCTGAGTAAATATAGGATTTAATTATAGATGAGTGGTGTAATATAATAGGTAATATACTCAAAGCCCCAAGGTTAGAGCCTTTCACACAATTAATAAAAGGCTCTATATTAACCCGCATACTATCCTTATAGTGGTAAGGATTACCCATTTTTATATCTATTGAAGGAGGGGATAACTTATCTGAGCAAGAATATACCACCTCTGTGGTCTTATATTCAAATAAATTATGCCACATCTCGTAAAGATTAATATTTAAGGGTTTTAGGTCGTCTATTAGCATTACTTACTGTGTTTACCATAAGCTTTTAAAAGCTCTTTACGCTCTTCTTTAGACTCTATTATTTGGTTTTGTAATTGCTTAGTAAATTCTGTCGTAGCTTCTCTATATTGGTTAAAAAACCCGTCCTTGTCTTTTATCGTAGCGTTTAGTGAGTCTATCTCTTTTTCTTTAGCCTTTATATCGTGTTGATATTTTAAGGAAAGTTTTTCATAGTCTAACTGCATCTTTTGCAAAGCTTCACTGGACTCTGCCATAGTCTTACTTCTTAGAGCACTTAATTCCTCTTTAGCAGCGACTATATCTGAGTTAACTTGCGCTATAGTATTTTGGTGCTTAGTTATCTCTTTCCCATATTCTAGTTCTACCTCAGACTTAACTCTAGATAATCTATTTTCTAAGTCAGTTATAGTTTTTTCGCTAGTCAATTTGCAGTTAGTTAGTTTAGATTCATATTCCGCTTTTTGAGTAGCTAAAGCAAGTTCTTTATCGGTTTCATATACCTCATTTTTCTTCTCTAATTCGGCACATTTATCCTCTAGTTTTTCACACTTACGCTCAAGTATACTTTTTTCGCCTTTAAGCCCATCTATAGTATTGTTAAGTAATTCTTTGAGTTCTCTTAATTCTTTATCGTTTCCAAACATTTTTATTTCTCCTTTATTTTTATAATAGCATAGTTACAAGTATTTCTCATCTTCGTGGACAAAAGGTAATTTATTTACTTGGTTTTTAAACTCTTCTAAAATTTTTATCATCATAGGTATATCAGGGTAACAACAATACCCTCCTTCTATAAAGTCCATATTATCTTTATCACAAAAGAAGTTAATATGATTTACAGCTTCAAAAGTAATTCTAGCTGATATAATTACATCTTCTACCTCGTACTTTTCAAGCCCTTCTATATCTTGTTCAGTTACATAGAAAACACATATAACGGCCCAATGCTCTGCTTGACAAACATACATTCTATAAGGGCCGTCAACCCAAACAAGGTTAGGTGCAATATTATTACCAGTTTGGTACTGCATGTCTGCAAGGTGTTTAGATAAACTCATCTCTAAAAACTCCAACCTTTTTTATTTAGTTTTTCCCTCCTTCCCCAAAGTTTGTTAAGAGACTCTTCTAATTGTTGCTGTTGGTATCTATCATTAGCAAGCGCAATCTTACTTTGCTCAGTATCTTTATATCTCCTAGCATGAAAATCCTTTTCAAACTCATGTAATTCTTTTTCTTTAAGTAATATTAACTTGTCTATTTCTTTTATTAAATTAATACCTTTATTAGGGTTTTTCTTAAATTCTTTAGGTTTATATCCTGAAGACCCTTCTATATATCTACCCCTAGATGTTGCATAATATTTTGACATGTGATTAATTCCTATTTTGTATCTATTCTTTTAAATTTTTTATTATTTCACTAATTTGTTTTGTCATTTTTTTCTCCTTTCAAAAGATTCAGAAGAGGATCATCATCCAGATCAATCAAACGGCCTTCTCCGGTCATCTCTATACCTCTTATTCTAACATAGTAAGAGTAAGCCCCAGCTACCTCATAAGAAAAATCTATTCTATCATCGTCTCTATCAGGTCCGTTATAGTACCAAAAATTTAGTTCCCTAGTATCTATTAGACAATATATACTAGGTTTATATTTGCGAACTAATAATAATAAAGTCTCATACTTTAAATAAGACTCGTTATCTTTTATTAGTTTTAAATGATTATATATTTCTTCTTCTTTGTCCATTATAATCCCCAATCTCTTTTAAATAAGTTAAAAGAACTGTAAAATCTAGACCAGTGCTTTAAAACTGTTTCTTTAGGTAAATTACACCTTTTTATAAGCCTTCTAAGTTCTTTTTTTGTAGATTTTTTACTATCTTTATCACCTATTTTAAAATATGCTGCTAGTTCCCAAGAAGTACCAGTACTAGGAAAACAAGCAATATAATATTCAAACATTCTTCCTACTCCTTTTTCTTCTTATATACCCATTTGAGAACATATTAGGAATCCTATAGCTAATCCACCATTCCTAATTCTGCTCTTAAGTTCATTATTTCAGTTTGTTTTTTAACTGCTCTTTCATCTTGGATACACAAAGAATGAAGTAAGACATCTTCTATTTGAGCAAAACCTAATATTATAGAATCGAACTCTTGAAATTGGTGAGGTTTAAGGTTTTCTTTAAAAGCCTTTATTCTTTTAAAGTGCTCTTCACTTAGCTGTATATATCTATCGTGTAATTCCCACAATTTATCTAACTTATGTAGCATATTAATCTTGCCTAGTATTTTTATTTATTAAATTATCGTTTATATACGTTATCACAAATAATCTAGGAGCGTATTTAGCTTGTAAACATTTTTTAACATGCCCCATACAATTATTGGAAAATCCAAGAGTTAACCCTAACCCAAAAACCAGTACACAGGCTATAACAGTAGACCAGTCATCCCTAGAGTAACTATTTTTTTCTGACTGCAAATACTTTTTAATTGTAAATACAGAGATAATCACAGTAGATAAAAAAGTGAATATTGCTAAAAGCCCCCAAAAAGAAGCATCTGCAAAACTAGCCCAAAAACCGTAATTACCTATCTCTACAAATAATGCAGAAGCTTGCTCCCCTACTAAAGAAGCACCAGCTTTTACTGCTTCCGTTAATTCTATTAAATATTTATCAAAAATTTCTTGCATATATTTTTCCTTTGTTTAATATTTTAACATCTTTTTGTCGTAAATTATTGCTTTTTCCATATTAGCCCTTTTATTTTATACTATCCCACCAAATACCTTTACCGTTAATATTAAAACAAAAGTCACAAGCCCCTGAAGAAGTTTCACCTATAGGGAATAAGGCTTGGAAGATTTTAGATGTTTCATAAGATTTTATGTACATATTGAAGTCTAAAAAACCTTGAACTAACGTATCTATTTCTCTAGCTTGCTCTTCGTCTTGATACCTACCGTGTTTTAAATAAGGTTTATCTCTCTCTATAAAGACTCTTAATCTTACATTATTAAACTTTTTATCTGCTCTAGTTATAAATTCATCATTTACAATGAATAAAGGCATATAACCTGAATGAGATTCATT
This sequence comes from Cognatishimia sp., assembly GCA_013215215.1. Lineage (GTDB taxonomy): Bacteria > Pseudomonadota > Alphaproteobacteria > Rhodobacterales > Rhodobacteraceae > Cognatishimia. Next base: position 5,412 of record JABSOU010000001.1, read on the forward strand.
ATAGAAATCATCGTATATACTACCTAAGTGTATAGGTGAGTCAGTTATTAAGTAATCTACCTTACCATACAGCTCTGCTTCTAATTTTTGTTGCTTTGCCGATAAGTAGAACTGTGACAATTCATCTATTTCTTTGTTTTGCCAAGCCCATCTCTTAGCATACTCAGATACTAATTCAACTTTTAAGCCTGCCTTCTTCATTTGTGTATAAAGTTGTGCTGCTGTAGTAGATTTTCCTGCTCCAGGACCCGCGTAAAATTCAATTATTGTTGTCATGGTATTGTCTCCTTGTACCAACCATTATAACATTAATAACCGTACATGTTGTTAGCATGAATTGTTAAACACTTACTAGAACAAACGTTCATAGCTGATTCTACCATTTCTATAGCGCGCCAAGCAGTAGTATGTTTATCTAACTGATTGCCAAAAAAATTAATATTTAAATCTTCAAGAGATCTAGATACATAATATTCCTTAGAGCATATTAAGCATTTTTGCCTTTTGTCTATAAGCCTAGCTTTAGAAGTCATAGTCGTAAAACTCTCCGCCTATTTGATATTCAGTTTCTTCAGTGACCTCATCCAGTATTTCAAAGTGTTCTAATATATTATCAGCTTTATTAAATTCGTTATCGAATCTATTCTTAAAGATTTGTAGTGCTTGTTTTTTAGTTTCAGCTTCTATTTCAGTGGAATAACCTAAATTAAACTTCTGCACCCAGCTAACGTGGCAATCATATTTCTTCACTAATTGCAACTCCTTCTATAGGTAAGGGTTTTAGCATAATCTATTAAATAAACCCTAGGGGCAAATTTTATCTTTATTAATTTATGTGTGTGTACTAATAAAGTGGGGAAACACACCAGAGAAGCCATCACACAAATAACCAGAACAACTCCATCACGATCAGCAATATGTTTATTTTTATCCCATATCCCCTTAATCATTATTATGCAAGTAATTAGTATTATTAAATAAATAGTGCTAGTTACTAAACAAGAACAAAACTTATAAGTCAATAATTCTTGTAGTACTAGAGGTGTTTCCTTAACTAAAAATTCCTTAGCTGAGGAATAAGTACTGATTAAATCAGTTAAGACTACGTTTGTAAAATTTTCTATGTTTGCATTCATTTAGTTATATCTCCCATCAATAATGTCTTTAGTGTAAAGCATATCTTTAGTGCTTTCAAGTAGCCCAGAAGAATGGCTTGTAGGTACTATATTAGCACTTTTAAATAAGTCTGTCACTATATTATCTGCCCCATAATTTAGATTTGATACTTTAGCAATATTAGAACACCAATATTGCGCATCTATACCCCTACCAAATTGAAATACTATGCGACCCGGGTAAAGTTCTTTCCAAGACTTCAAAAACTCTACCACTCCTACAAAGAGTGCAAGACCTTCTGTATAAGATAAGGACTTTTCTTGGCAGATATTATCTTCGTAATTATATAACTTAATAATATAACAATCTAATAAGTCATCATAAGAGAAAATTCCGCAAGTATCTTTAGGTTCGTTATTCGATAGTTTCACATATCACCACTTTAGTATGCTTAGGTTTCTCCTCCATGATATTTATTTCATACAACATACCAAATAAAGCAGCCTTAAACCCTTGCTTATTTTCTTCAGAATAGTCCTCTGTATTTTCATTATTAGCGTGTAGCTCGTCTATAAAATCCATTAATTTAGCCCTAGTAGAGTCTGGCATTTGATATTTGTAAACTAAATTATTCATTTACTACCTTCTTTTGCTCTTGTAAAATATTTATAACTGTGTCTACTAATAACCCTAATGGCTCATCATAAGCAAATAGGGGTAGTACCACTGCACCAACTTCTTCTCTTGAGTAAAACCAATTTAGTAAGTCATGGCAATCATAAGCTTTATAGTAATCTTCTACTTCCTCCCTATTCTCACCTGGTTTACGTTTTTGCCACTTAATCTCTTCTATAAACCCTTCCTCCGCTGTAGATTCTGGGGGAGAAGAAGAGCCTAGAATTTCAACCCACCAACCAGTATGGTTCTCTGCGTCAAATCCTTCCTTATATAATTTTCTTGATAAGTCTGGATTAGTTATTTTGCTATTCATTATTCTTCCTTTTTTATTATCTAAGTAAGCCAAATGTATAAATTAAACATTACTGTAGCTATTATTATAAACCAAATAAAAAGACCCATAGTTTTATTATGGGCTTTTTCTACAGATTCTAATATTTCTTTATGGTCAGGTAAACCCTCCCCTATTGATTTATTACTATTCTTTAATGCTAATAAAGCTGCATATACAAACATTTACTGATCTCCTCCATCATATTCTATCAAAGTAACCGTGTCTTTACCTAAAGTAAAAGAATCGCCTATCTGCATATTAGAATAACACATAAATAAATTTTTTACCATCCAAGGCACGCAATCCCAATGTCTTATACTAACCCCTACCTCATTTTCTAATCTAACTTTGTATTTCACTTAATTACCTCCAACTTATAAGTTTCTATCAACAAACTCCTCTTTAGCTATACTAAGCATAGCTTCTAATTGGTCTAATTCTTCTTTATAAAATATATGTGCCTTATCAATACGAGTTTCAGACCTACGGTAATATTCGTAATTATATAGAAATTTACTACCGCTTATTCGTTTGCAGTTCTTAATAAAGTTTTCAGCTACACACCTAGGTTCCCCTAGAAAACCCATATCTACGTATCTTCCATAACCACTAAATCTACCTATGCTTATAGAATTAGAAAGAGGGGTTACCCTGATTTCAAAACCGTTAAAAAACTTAACACTAGACACATCAATTTCTTGTATGTTTAACCCGTAAACTTTTTTATATTTTTCTAACCTATTAGCTAAGCCTTGGTTTATAAATTCTTTCCTACACCTTTTTACATAAGCATTATGTTGCGCACTAGGAGAGTAAAAACAAAAATATACTGATATAATTCCTAGTAAATATATAATGAGTGTTACTGCTGCTTCCATTTATAAATCTCCTAATGGGTATGCGAAGGGTATTCTCTGCTCTTCAAACGGCTCTAACCTTATCAAACTAACAACTAGAGTACAGACATGTTCCTCAACCCAGTGTAAGTAAAGATCATCAGGTGAGAACTCTGGTCCTTCTTGTGTTTCTATAGCTATTTTTATAGTTGGACAATCATATCTATCCTCATCATCCATAAACCTTTCATCTATTAAAGCCATTACTGTCCCTGTTTATCACCTTTTAATATCTCAATTATGCCCTCAGCCAATGCATTTTGTGGTTGTCTGTGACAATAAGTTTCTCTACCTAACCTATCGAAGGCTTTATGATACCCGTTCCCAAAGATGTCTAAACTCCAATAGTTGTTATCTTCTTCTAAAGTACTTATGTATTTAATTAAATCGTGACAATCGTAAGTTTTAATATGATAATACTTAGTTTCAACTCCTCTATGGCGCACAGATTTAAAGTAGTATTCCTGGGAACTTACCCATTCAGCCTTACTTACTTTATTATTGACTTCTGTAATATGCCACCAACCAGTATGTCTTTCAGAATCAAATCCCAAATCCTTTAATTGTTCAGCTAATACATGCGTTACAACTTTTTGTTCCATATCACTTCCTTAAGCCAATAAATTGGCAAACCTCTTTAAAATAGGGCTTTACTATTTTTTCGTCCTGTTTTTATCCAAAGATCTAGTAGTTTTAACCAACCATCTCTAAATACGGCCGATTTACCAGTAGTCCTACCCGTAACTGTATACATATTATAATCTTTAAAACAATCTATACGCATCGTAGTCCCAATCTCTTACAAGTAAAACACTAGAAAGAGGTATAACCTTAGTCTCATTTTTTCTCTCTTCTAGGAAATGCCCGTTGTAGTGGCTAAAGGCAGGTAATATATACTTTAAGACTATCTTTTCTTCTAAATAATAGTGGATGCTATCACCATGTTCCGTACTATTGGCACAGTCATAAACAAAGCTTTCACTATTTCCATCTACAAGTTTTATTTGTAAAACTCTCTTATCTTTATTATTCACTTCACAGACCTTTTAATGAAATAAAATATAAACCACGGCTAACCAATAAAAAGCTTTATTCCAATCGCCTTCTTGTGCTGCTTTATATGAAGTTTTAACTAGTTTGTAAAATAGAGTAAGTACTAATGCCAGTATTACTATTAATAAAATTAAGGTTGGTAACGGCCCAACTGTCGCTGTTAATTCCATTACTTTTGTTGTTAATTCTGTTGTGTTTTCCATGTTTTCTCCTTTATACTATTTATTATAACATCTCTTATTAAAAGCTGTCACCTTGCATTTAATATACCTCTTTGTATCTCGTAATCTGTAAAACAAGATAGCCCCCCTTGATACCCATATTTAAATATATAGCAAGTAACTTTATTCTCATCATCGTGTACTACTGATACACTATGTTCGGGTACTGACCTATATTGTTCTTTAGCCTCAAATTCTCTAGTGAATCTGTAAGATTCCTTATCAAAGGATTTAGCATCACTGGTGTGGCAACCAAATAATGTACTTAATAATATTAATAAGATAAATAAATTTTTCATTTTATACTCCAAATACCCCAGTAAGCCAATTATACATATAGGGGTGTATATTTGCAATAATCCAAAAATTAATAAAGAGTGCAATAAGGAATACTTTGTCGGCTGTATGGCTACAAAATATACATCCTCTAGCGTTTACCTCAACCCATGGAGTCCTTTTAATTAAACAAAATAAAACATAAATAATACCTGCTTGTAGTCCTATAAGTAATAATCCATATAATATATGAAAATTCATACACAATAACGCTAATTTTTCGTGTTCGCTTACAATGCTCATTTTATCTCCTTTTCTAATCAATTATATCATAACCAAAATAATGTACTCAGTAATTATGAGTCTACCATATCCTTAGTTAAACAAGTGCAGAACATGGAAACTTTTTTATCATAAACTAAATAAACTTTTCTACCTTCTATAATATATCTATAAACCGGCCGTCTTTTGCCGTCATGTGAATATTTAATAAATACACCTAAAGTATTACCTGCTTCCATATCCTCTACATAAGAATCCAATAACTCTTCAGTTATATCTATATCATATCTTTCTTTAACTCTTTTAATAACATGTTTATGCTTAAATAGTTTAGCGAATGCAGGTCCCCTAAATTTACGTAAGTCCATTGCCTAGCTCCTTATTATAATTTCTTTATATTTATTATATCACTAAACTCTATAAGGTTCCTCATAAGCGTACTTAATATTAGTCTTTATTGCATTAATACTTTCATAAATAATAACATTATTGCCATGCTTAAAAGTCACTCTTTCTATAGGTTCGTTATAATACAGGTGTATATCATTAGAGTCATAAATTATATATGGTCTTTTTACCCAACCACCATTAAAATAATTAAAGACTAGCTCGTCTGCATATTGCTTAGATTTGGCGAATATATGTAAACACATACCCTCAAATAAATGACCGTTATGGAATACTACTATAAAGCGTTTTTTGTCTGTTAATTGCATATTATTTCAACCCCGTAAGTTTCTATTACGTGTTTTAATAGTTTTAATGCTGCTAGGTGGTAACACTCAGCTTCAACGTGTATAGAGTCATCTTGGTTGTATGCGTCATACATATAGCCTTTCCTACCTTCCCATAGCCCCAATAAAGAAATGTGGTCGCCTATTTTTAATTCTTTAGGTAATAGGTCTAAAACCCTTTCTAGGCTAAACCAATTCTCCCTACAAGTGGTGTAATCTGGCGCATTAAATATTAGAACCCCACTCTTAGCACTAGTGAGTTCTAAAGTTAAATCAGGGCTTAAGCCCTCTCCTTGTAACCATTGACATAACTCTATTTTTTCGTGGTAATTTTTCATAGATCCTGCACCTTTTCTGAATCTATGATATGCATTACAGTATCAAAATCATCTACTATAGAATACTCCTTTAGATTGGCATCTGGTCCCACTATTTCTAGAGAGGCATGACAAATCCTATTATAAGAATGACATTTCCAAAGACACTTAGCCTCTGCTAAAACTTTAAGGTCTGGGTATTCTGGTAAACCACATAAATGCCCTGTATTACCGCATGATGGACATTCATGATCGCAAGGACTATATATAGGTGCTATAAAGCCTGTTTTTTCTTCTTTCTTAAATAGACTCATAGCTAGTTACTTCCTTTTTTACCTAAAATATAATCAGGTCTCCGTTGGTCAGGTTGAGGACATATTGACAATATATGCCACCCTTCATCTAACTTCTCTTGTAGCTCTTCTGTACACATATCATTACCATAAGTCACTTCAGAAATAGACAATAAGCGATCCCCTGGAACATGAACATTTACTTTTTTATTATATTCTTGTTCTTGGTAAAAGCCAGCGTTAGCCTTACTTTTCCATATATCCGAGATAAGAGTAAGGAGAGCTTCAAATCTGCCTTTTCCTTTTGGAGAAAAATCAGAGTTATTTATAACGTGCGGGAGTATTCTTGTATGGTACGGGATTGCCTCAATTAATTTTAATAAATGAGCATTTTGAGAGTATTCGCTAGCTAATAAAACCCTGTATCCGTTAGCAGACCTCATACTATTTAGAAGACGTTCTTCTGGTACAAGACTAATATTGAATTGCTTTAAAACTTCATCTTTATGTGCTTCGTATTCTGTATCTTTTCGGTCTTTTTGCTCAATATTTAAGTACTCGTGAGCGAAGGTTATATGTTCTGAATCCCAGTCATGAAAACTCCTTGAAGTTTCAAAACCTAAAGCCCTTAATCCCTCCCACTGAGTTTGAGTACACCTAGTAACAGTAGGGGTGCATATGAATAAATCTAATTCAAATTTTTGAACCTCTTGTTTTTTAAACATTTTTTTTCCTTTTATTTAACCGTCTAAAACTGCTTCAAACTCTATACTACTTAAAGAGTATCTATACTCATTATCGTTACAATAATAGCCTGTAACCTCATAACCCTCTAAGTTACACCCTGCTTCTGCAAGTAAATCAGTAAGCTCTTTTGCTGTAAATTTAAAAGTTTTGGTATCTGGTTTTATACATTTCGTTTCTTTTTTCATGTTCATTTCTTCCTTTATTTTTTGTATCTTCTTTTCAGATTTTTTCATATTATGTTTTTCTTTGGTATTTTTCTCCTTGTAATTTGTGAGAATGTTGTTACCTCTAGCTACAAAATCGGAATAACTTTCAAACCCTAAAAGCATATTATGTAATGCGTCTAAAAAATCTTGGTCGTCTATATCTATTGCACCTCTATATAAATCTATAAGGTAGTCAAGTATGTTATATTCATCGTTTTTATAATATTCTGACAACCTAAATACATTATACAGAAAATCTTCCGATCTCATTATGGCATCCAGTAAAAACTTTGCTACGCTTCTACTTGCAGTGCCTATAGTAACTCTAGGGTAACATAAATATGCACCATATGAATCACTAAACCCAGCTATAAAATTGCCTTCTGGTTGGTGCGCGTAACTGAAATGAAATTCTTCTACTGCCTGTATTTCTCCTTTAAAAACTTTATTCATTTTTTCCTTTTAATAATCTATGAATTAGATGGTAGTTTCCTAATCTTCTTGCGCATTATCCCAGAATGACTCACCGTATTCATTGAAATTATGCTCAAAGATGAAATTACCGTGTTTCATAAATTCTACATATGCAATAGCGTTTAAACCCTTAGAAGGGTCATACCTAGAGCCACTTAAACCTCTAACATCAGTAATAGACATAGGAAAATCCTCTGGTTTAATTTCACCTAAATCACAAAACCATAAATAATCTTTAGTCTTTTCTTGTACTTCCCAAGACTGGTCTGGGAATATAAGGTTTTGCGGTAGTAATATTCCGAAGTTATATCTTGGCCCTAATCCTACAATCCCATGCCTCTCTTGCGCTATAACGGGATATATTTTCTTAGTATATTTAGATACACCTTGTAAATAATCGTTTCTCACTGCCTTTCTCATTATTGATCTCCTTTATGGTTTTTTATTGTAGCATGTTTTTCTCGTACAGTTTTACGAAATAAATCAGTATTCTCCCACCCTCCTCTAGGTTTAGGTAATCGTTGTGGGGTAATAAATGCCTTACTTAGGTTTACTAGTTCCCATTCCTCTGCTTCGTTATCTTTTGTAAATAATAAGTTTGGGATCTTAGATAATTTATAATTAGTTGAAAGAGGTTCCAGATATTTTTCTTCTAATTCGTTAAACTCTATATACATACCTTCTTCAAAGAAGTCTAAAGCTTTTTGAAGCTTCTCTTTAGTAAATTCGTTAGGGGGTTCGTTGTCTAAAAAGTCCATTAGTATTTCTTTGCCTCTGCTTTTAAGTATTTAATTATTTCGTTTTGTCTTTCAAGAACGTACAGTGCTCCGCTTTGAAGCCCTGTATTCATTTCTCCAATATCTTCTTTTAGCTTAGTGATGTTTACCTCCTCTGGTAACTTAACCTCATCTGGCTCTTTGTAGAAATACCAGCCATGGTCATCTAATTCATTAACAGATAGCTCGTTACCACTACAGTCCTGATTTACCCATTCAAATTTAAAAGTATTATGGTTAAACCTAGCTCCGTAAACACCGTTTTTAGTAACTATTGCCCCATCCAACATCTGCTGAATAGCCCATTTTTTATCGTGTGTTTTCATTTGAAATCTCCTGAACTTTTTTATATGTGTTGCGGATAAAGTCTATTTCACCCTGCTCAAAATCATCTAAATAAATACTTACAACTTGATCCCAATAACCTTCAAAACAAACATAGATATAATCCAGTTCTTCTTTATTCATTTGTTTTAATATTTCTTCCCTAATCATTTTTCACCTCCAAAAGATTATTATCATAAAGTAATTTAATTAGTTCTGTTGCGGCAGCTATTGCTTTGGAGCCTTTTAGTATAAAAATACCTTGTATTAGATTTACGTAGTGTGCATGGAGGCAACCGCTAGTACAAAAAACTTTAGGAACTTCACTATTAAACTCGGAAAGTTTTTCCTTTGAAGTTACAGCACACATTAGGTGACATAAAGAATTAGTTACCCAATTAGGTAAGACCCATAAAAGCGTGTCTAGGCGGTATTTTTTTGTGATAACAACTCTGCATCCATAACGTTTTTTATAAAAACCGTCAGCTTTGATACCCAACTTATCCATTATTGGTTCGAGAATATTGCCTTGCTCTAATGTGGTGTATTTTTCTTCGTTTGTAAATTCTTTCATTTTAGTTCTTTTATATCCAAACATAATAACATATATTCTTAAACAAACCAGACATGATCTAATTTATAGAATATAATATTTTTTAACCCTAGGGATTTTTAAAACACCGTTCTAATTATTAGATCAAGAAAATGGGGATAAGTAGGGTTAGTGGGGTTTTTTCAGTTCGTTGATTTTGTCTTCTAGCTTGGAAAGGTTTTCAAGGCAATCACAAAGAGTTATATGTAATATAAATACCCATATCCATAGTACTATTATAGCAATCTCAACTTTATCTATACGGTTTATTATAGCATCAGATATATCCATAAGGTTTATTATAGCAGGGGTTCGTAGGGGGGGTTCGTGGTAGCCTAAATTGAAAAATTGGGTCATTTTGAGCGAGAGTCCGTTAAAACGCGTAATACGTATTACCAATTCTGTAGATTTCTGGGTTCCCTTAATTGTTTTAAGCTCCATAGGCATTGATTCTAGCCTCTACAGAGCATCTTTTTAACCTCCACGGATACCCAGCGCATAAATTAATTAAAATCAAATAGAAAGCCTTACGGCACTGCTTTATAATTATGTATGTATATTTACGTTTTTATTAATACAAATGCTTATTAAAAGGTTAAGTAATTATAAACATTCAAGATAATATTATGTTATCTTGAACAAAAATGCTTTATTACTGGGCTTCTACTCTACAAAAATATCTTTTTTGTTTATTATCTTGATCGTGTAAGACTGTAAATACATGGGCAAAGTGTCAATACGTATTAACAAAATCTATACGTATTACATATTTATTTGGGCTCTTGGTGCTGTGGTGGTGGAATTTATTTCTATTTAGTGTTGCAAGCGTTAGCCTGTAAAATTTTAATGATTTCTTCACCTTTAACTTAACTACCTATAAGTTACCTCTACCACAACAAAACAAAACAACCCTCAAACCTCTTCACCTTGCCCTCTATTAAACGTTTTTAACTGTTAACCTTTACTACTACCACTACTAACCTAAATGCCTTAAACAGGCTTACAGAACTGTTATTGCTATTTATATATTAAATAAATGGATAACTAAAATACATATATTATTTATATGGTTTAAACCTTTACTGCAACTAATCATATATTAATAAACTGCAACTATATGTTATTTATATGGTTCTTCAAACTGTTTTAAATCTATCCATATATTAAATGAATAGATTATATACTTAACTGGTTAGTCAACTACTGGTATATCCTACCACTTATCTATTATTGATATCTATTTTAAACCTTTCTCTATCCAATCGCTTTAGATCAGCTATTAGTTTATTTTTCTCTTCTTCACTATATGCTATAGGGGATACTTTGCCTTGGTTATCTATAACCAAATACTTAAGGTCACATTGGTTTAAACAAATCTTATCTTTATTTATTTTCATAATCTATTAATACCCTAATGCGTCATACATATCTGATAAGGTTTTTATTTCTATTTTATCAGTACCACTTTCACGAGTTTCTGCATGCACCCATTCTACATGAAGATAAAACTTATTATCTATAATAGAATAATTATTGCCATGATCTTCACTAATTTTAACTAATTTTTCAAAACTCATTTATATAATTCCTTTTCTTAATTTCTTTATACACTTATTATATTATAGATTAGTTAAGAAGTGAAATTAAATTTATTTAATGTTTAATTGAATAAGTATAATGTGAACTATATAACAAATATTGGTATTTAGGTTTATTCCCTATACGTTTGAATGTTACATTAATATCATAGTTAATATCTTTATGTTTTATTATTATAGATACTTCTATACAGTTTAGTATTAATGGTTTATTACCTATTATTTCTATAATCCCACACTCTTCAATACTTATTAGGTTGGTTTTATCTCCGAATTGTTTTATTAGTGCTTTATCTATATCTTTAGCTTCTATTATGTTTTTGTCTAGTTTATTCTTAATGAAGTTTATGACACTTTCTATGTACTTATTTATCATTATTTACCTTCTTTTGGCCGTATGGGTATTGTATACTATAGATCTAATTTACTAAGTTAAGCTTAATAACTCTTTTTTAGGGGTTGCTTCTATCTTATTACTTAGGATAATTAGCATATCAGCTACTATAGATCTAATACTATCTTTATCCTCTTCCTTAGTTGCTTTTAATGACGGTAGGCTAAATACTGATTCCCCTAATGTTGGGAAAATCTCTATTAATTTGTCTAGTTCATTTAATACTATTTCTTTTGCTACTTTCTGCTTATATGTTATCTTCATTTTTACCTACCCCCTTAAATACGCTTTTCTTTTCCAGTTCCTAGTGGCTACACGTTCCCACACTGCTAAGGTTGCATTCCAATCATATGACTTATAGTCTACTATCTCAGCTAGCTTTTCTAAGGGTTGAAAATTATTAAACCAATCCTGCAATAACTCATTAGAAAACTGTATTTTGTCTTTATTTATTCTATGTAAGTCTTTAGCTGCATGGTGTAAGCTGCAAGGGTTTTCTATGCATGAATGTTCTTTGCAATATTCTTTTAGTTGTTTAGTAGTTATCATTACTTTATATCTCCTCTTATAAATTTAGCTATTATATCTTTTCTTGTTTTTTTAAGTATTCTAGCGTAATTGCAATATTTCTTGAAGTGTCCATTAGCCTTAAATACGCAAGCACTTTCCCATAATTCGTTATGCTTCTTATCTATAAGTTCTATATATAAGTCTAGTTTTTGCTGGGTTGTTAACATATTAATCCTTTATTTACGTAAGATTTCTGCTAGTATATCTATAGCTGTTTCAATATTGTGATTTTCTTGGTCAATTTCGCATAACTCTTCTATTGCGTTATTAACCTTATTCTTAACATCTTCAAGCTCATGCCAGCTTACTATATCATCGTCTAAATCTATGCCATAATGCCCATATATGAACATATCATCTTGGTTATATTCATTATATGTTTTTATTAGTTCTTTTATAGTCATTTTGTTTTTTCCTTTTCTTAATATCAATATACCATGTAAAGGTTAAGAAGTCAATAAGGCTATTATCTCATCGTGTAAATTAAATGACTGATTTTTTTCTGATTCGCTGCTTATCCTTTTAATCCTATCCTTAACATAAAGGGATTTATAATTTCTTAATATTGTGTCCTGTAGCTCTAAGTCATATTTCAAATAGGTATGCATACCGCCTACTAAGTACTCTATTTGTTGCAGATATAATAATAAATATTTATCATCGTTCTGTATTTTCCCTATCTCAATGCCTATTAAAAGTACCTCACTAGTTGGTATCTCCATTACTCACCACCTTTATTTAAACAAGCTAGATAGCCCTTAAGGAATAAGGACACTTCGGCCGTATTCTTACTATCCATTAGCTTTATATGATTATCTTTACTATACTTAATAATGTGATAGCCGTTTCTAGTCTCTAGGTGTAAACCTGTTTCTTGTAATAACTCTTTTAATGTCTTTTTCATTATAAATGCTCCTCTAATAACTCTGCTAAGGCTTGACTATCTGGACTAGCTTTTTTATGTAAGCCTTGCAGAATATCCATAAATAGGTTTATTTCTTCTATTCTACCTAGTTTCTGCTCATCGCTCATAGCGTTCCCTATGCCGTTAAGAAAATCAATTTTTCCTTTATATCCTACTATTAATTTTAATATTTCGTGTTGCATTAATAATTATCCCTTTTATTTTCTTTGAAGTGTTGATAAGCGAGTGTAGCCCTGCTAAATAGCTTGCTCTCATAAAGAGTTTCGTTTCTAGTTCTATTATTGATTATATAGGATACTTCACCTATATTGTTAGGGTAAAATTCCACGTCATAATCAGAATTAAAACTATATACTGTTAATATTTGCTTATCTTGATTAAAGAAGGTGCTTATTAACTCATATGGTTTAATCTCTGTTATTAAGAACATTGATAATGTATCCAATGCTTCTATTTGTTCATTTGTTGACCGTTGTTGCATATATTATTCCTCTTAATACTCACTTGCTAACATTAATACACCTTGAATTAAAAACATTTCAAGATTATCTAATGGAAAATCTGTATATTCTATGTATTGCTTATATAGTTCTTTTCCGTTGCCATCATCGCATATAACAACTGCATCACATTGTGTATCTAGTTCTTTATTATATGCTTTTTCTTTATCTTTAGTTAGTGTCCATGTAGTAAAATCATCGCTATCGACTACAAAGCAAGATGTTACACTAGCCACTATGTCTATAAGCCAGTATGCTTTCCCTTCTTCTGCTACATACTGCACACCGTCGGTGTAAAGTAAGTTTTTATTTAAGGCATGTCTGTAATAGTTCTCAGTGCCATAAAAGTATGATAATGATTCTTCGCTTAATTTTGTATTCATTTTGTTTTTTCCTTTTCTTACTATCTATATTCCCATATTTTGATTAAAATATCAATAAGGTTATATTAAATTTATTTAATTTTTAGTCCACCTTCTGAAGCAAAAATAGCTAAGCCTATCATGCCACTTAACATGTTAGAGCTGTGGGCCGTGCTTCTATCTAGTTCCTCACGGTAGAATTTATCGTGAGCTTGTTTAAATAAATCGGCCATATGCTCTAAACCGATTAGATAACCTTCTTGTTTATCTATATCGCTATCCCTTGCAGGTATTTTATAATCTAACATATCTCTTAAAACCTTTCTAGCGTATTTTATTTCTTCTTCTACTTCTGTTAAATCTATCTCGGGAAAATTCATTACTTTACCTCCTCTAAGTAAGCATCTAGCCTATCAGCGCATCTTTTTTCGTATGCTAGGTTATACCTTACTTCATACTTATCGAGTAAGTTTTCTAGCTCAAACATTTCAAAAATCATATAATAGTTACTAAGTTCTTGAGCTTCTTTTGATAAATTTTCTAAATCATTACTGAAAGCTATATATGCCCATGACATTGTATTTGTGCAACAAGCTTCGATAAGTATATACTCTTTTTCGTTATCTTCTATTTTCTCTAGATCTTCTATAGTTAATAAATCTAATAATTCGTAATCTTCTAACATTTCTTTTCCTTTTCTGTTTAGTCCTGTTTTGTTTATATAAAATAACCCTGCTAGGCTACAAGATTTGCACTTGCTTAGCGTCTTCTAACGCCTTTATCACCTCTGAATGGTTAAACCAATGACCTAGCAGGGGCTAGCGCCTTTTAATTACACTAGACCTTAAATAAGGCCTAGTTGGTGTAATACAGATTCCGCTTGATCTTCTATCTCGCTATATGTTTCTATAGCTAGATTAAGAACATAGTGAGGGCTTATATCTGGCCCTAGAGAGCTGATAGGCATATCACATTCTAGCGCGCTTGCTGTATCAATGTCTATATAGTCACCTTGAAGATAGTCTATGAGCTCAGCTCTTGTATACTTATTTGCTTGATTAACTCTAATGTCTTTAATGTTCATTTTATTTTGTTTCCTTTCTTAATTATATTATAGACGATAAATGTTAAGAAGTCAATAAGAAAATATTAAATACTTTCTACTTTTTCGTTATTTTTAATTATTTTTTTACATTCTTCAAAGCTTAATAGGGGTGTAGTAACTTCTACAAATGAGTCTTTTAATCTCCAATCGTATAAGTAATGTTTCATTTCTGATTTTTCAGTCTGTCTTTTAAACTCATATAACACTTCTGGTGTGTGTAAATACAAATCTATTTTTCCATTCTTGTCACAAGCTGGGGTATAGCTCAAAGTTATTCTATTAGGCATGAACTCTATAACATAAATAAATTCTATATCCCCATGAATGGAATTAGTATCCTCATATAATCTAGGTAAATTTCTAATAAAGTCACTAGCATTACTGTTTCCTATGTGTGGATAGCTCATTGTAGGGTTATCTTCAATATAACTTACTAAATGTCTTACTAGGTCAAGCCCTACACCTTCTGGATAACCATCATGGTGCTTATATAGAATATTTGTATTTACTCTAGTAGGTTCTGCATTTGTGGAATCTGATTTAATTATTATATTTGATCTTGTACTCATTTTGTTTTTTCCTTTTCTTAATTATTATATTCCCATATTTTGAAATTATTATCAAGTATTTTAAATTAAATTAATTTAATTTTTCTAGCATACTAATAATCTTATCGCAATATTCAAGCTTGCCATAGTATATAGCGTTTAAATGGCTTGCTGTGGTGTTTTCTGTTTCTTTAAGTATGGTCTTTATCTCAGCTCTATCTTTTTTTAAGAAGCTTAATAACTCTTTTTTATCTGTATAATGTTTCATTTTGTTTTTTCCTTTTCTTAATTATTATATTCCACAGATATATTAAGAGTTAGTTAAGTAAATATTTGAATTATAGATAAGGCACACGCTAACTGTATTAACAAGTTTAAACTATCCATCTTATGCTTCCTCTAACTCTATATCAATTTCTTCAAGAAAAAATAAAGTAACTTGGTTTAATTGGCTTGCTCTTATATTTTCCTGTTTTATAATTTCTTGTAACTTATTTTTTGCTTGACTAGAATAATCAAAACAAGTGCATAAACAATTACCATGGACATAAATATCACCATCATTATCTATAGAGTTTATATCATACCCTGTTAGTGCTTTTATTTTCTCTCTAGAATCGTTTAAGATACGTCTATATAAGCAGTAATTAATATCAGTGCTATTATAATTTGTTTCCCCGTTCTCATCGGCTACACCATAAGTATCAATAGCATCTACTAAATAAAAATAGTGTTTGTCTATGTCATTACAGGTCTCTATAGCAGTTACCATATCGTCATGTTTCCAAGGGCTACAATGCAACAAAAAATTATGCATTGCTTCGTTTACGTCTGGGTTTTTTAATTTTGTTTTCATCTTGTTTTTTCCTTTTCTTTATTGTTATATTCCCACATTTTGCAAAAAATAACAAATTAAATTTATTTAATATAGAAGTCATTCAATAATATATCTATACTATTTATATATTTATATTTATATAAATGAGTGATTATTTCTTGTCTTAAGCCCTCTGTTAACTCTTCAGTTCCTAATGCGATTGCCCATTGTTTTAGATTATCTATGTCATCACTAATATAATTTTCTTCTTTGATTGAGCCCTTGGAGTCAATTCTATAACTCTCTTCAGTTAAAAAAGCATTCCCTCTAATGAAGGTACTAATTTTATTAACTAAATAACCTATATAAAATATGCTGATTTCTTTTTTATGTCCTAACATTTTGTTTTTTCCTTTTTTTCTTGCCTCTAAAAGTCTACTGTATGTGTTACTGATTCCCCGTTTTTTTCACATAAAAATACTGAGATATCATAACCCTTTATTTTTCGTCTAGAATTTTTTTGAAATTCTACTAGGGCTAGTTGTTGTGCTTGATAAGTCGTATCTGCATACACTTCTATTTTCTTATCTTTATATAGAGCTATGTAGCCATTTTTATTATTTTCATTATTCATTGTTTTGTTTTTTCCTTTTCTTAATTATATTATGCCCCGCAAAGGTTAAGAAGTCAATAAGATTAGATTAAATTTATTTAATCTTCTTTTCAAGTTCTATTATTCTAATAACTACTAATGAGCTTGCAAGGGCCATGCAAATAAACCCTATTATATTAAAGTTATTGTTATTTATGCTTACTAAATTTAATGCCCCTAGTGTTAACGTTGCAACAAAATAAATTATTAATTCTATCATTATATACCCCTTACGCTTGCGAAAAATTATCATCACTTAAGAAATAATGATAATTATTTTTAAGCTTGAATTTTCTTCTTAAATGATTCTTTAATGCTATCTTAGCATATTTATAATCTTTATTAAGATAATTCTTATGGACTGCAAAAGTAAATACATTATTATCATGAGTAGTATAAGCGATATGATAAGACATGTTTATATCTAAAGCAAGATAGTTATCAAAATAATAAGTCGTGTAATATTTACGCTCTACTTTTTTTTCGTATTTAGGTATGTTGAAAGCCGTAATACATTTCTCACTAAATTGAGCTAAATAGTTTTGTAATTTTAATTTATTCATTTTTGTTTTTTCCTTTTCTTAATTATCATATTCCCACAAAATAGTTAAAATATCAATAAGGAAAAATTAAATATTTTTAATTTATAATTTTATTTTTTCTTAACAATATTATAACTTAGTTGTGGTATTATTAATTATGTAAGCAGTTAGTTAACAGTTTACCAGTAACCTGAAATACAGATATACACATTTTATTAGTAATACGTATTTACTTTGTATTTACACATTCAAAAGTAACAGTATTTACATATGTATTAACGCTTTACATTTGTAATACGTATTACACACCGATTTTGGGAGAAACGTCTCAATTCTTTCCTTTTCTTAATTCGTTTCTTCTAACCAAGGTCCTAGGTAATTCGTTTTTTCCAACCCAGGTTTTCTGGGTGTGTTTTTTATTCATTTTGGCGAATTACTTAGGTTACCTTTTAAAAATAATTTTCTGTGTTATATAAATCTGTATTCAGATTATTATTAATAATTTCTTTTTCTTTATCTTCAATGACTATATTAAGATCTTCAATGTGTTCTTCTAGCTCACTTATGTATTTCATAATAGAGCTTATCTGGTCTATATCTTCAATGGTGAGGCTATAGCCTTCGTAAAAAGACTCTATTTTTAAACTAAGTATATTATTAGTCATTACTATTAGTTTACTTTATCTGTGTAGGCGCGCAAAACACGCGCAAAAATATTTAGCGCGCAAAACTCCGCAAAAAGTTTTGATTTTGAAATTGGTTTGAAAATTACTTATAAAACCCAGAAGCTGTTAATGTAATATAATCGTATAGTTCAGAAGTATTAGACACTGGTATAGGTTTGTTATTACTATGATCAAATATTACATCATTATCTACTTCTAAATCGTTATCTATAGCGTTTGGTGCGTCAAATAGCCACCAATTTATTGTATCAGTAACAAAACCTTTATCTACCTTATCAGAAGACAGAGCTTCCTCACAAGCTATACAAATTACATCAAGAAGATTTTGTGAAGAATCAAAGTTTGTATGAAAACCCTCGGCAAAAAGTTCTAAAGACTTAGTTAGTTCTAAATCTCTTTTATATTGATTCATGTATAACTTCAATAACTTATTGAATGTTTCTTTTTTCATAATTAATCCCCTAAGTATCTTTGTTTAAATTTAAAGTTTGCTTACTAGGCGCAGAAGACTTAAGTAACTCCTTGTAGCTTATATTAAGCTTATTACATCTTTTACGTATAGCGTTACTACTTACTCCGTATAATCTTGCTACTTGCTCCATACTTTTACTACTCTTTATAACCTCAGTCAGTTTATCTACCTCTAACAGACTTAAATTATTATCTATTACCCTGCATTTAGTAGAGCAATACTTCTTTTGTTTCTTTTGTAGGCAGACACCACACACTTTACAATCCCTTATAGGGGAAGTTTCACTTCTGTAAGGGCTACCTCTGTTAATCCAAGAATGTATCTTATTATGGGAAGATTTAAGTAGCACAACTAAATTTTCATATCTATTATTAAGCTTATTGCCGTCTAAGTGGTGTACCTCCTCATTACTATATAGTTTACGTCCAAGTTGTTTCTCTGCAAAGTAAGTATGCTCATAAACCCACCCCTTCCAATTATCAGATAACATTGAGGATTTAGAGTCTTTTGGGGCTTGTATTAGTTTGTAGCCATTTATTATTCTATAGTGCACATTACGTCCGTTCATTAACCATCCTTAGTTACATAAATACCAGCAGGGAAAGCCTGCTTTTCGTGAAATGGCTTACCCTCGTATGTCCCCCAACTATCTGCTTTAGACTCTTCTAAGTTAGTAGGGTCTTCCAGTTTAGTTGCGTAATGTATTTGACAACCAGCTACAATAACGTGGTCATCTGGGTAACCTACTATAGCATACCAGTTAGTACTTCTGTGGTTAGTTTTAATACCTAACATCTCTTCCGTTACTACTATTTTTACAGGCCCCCATACAGCTTGGTATTGATTGCCGTCTTTGCCGATAAACCAGTTATCACAACTAACTAAATATTTATCTCCAGAGTTGAATTGCATTTTTAAAATCCTTTTACTTTAACTATTATAACAATTAATTCTCTAAATCTTCAAGATATTTTTTAGGTATTGGCATTTCAAACTTTAAAATCTTTGAGTAAACATTAAAATCCATAGTTAATATACCATTATGTAAATCTGTTCGCTCAGGTACTATCCTTGCTTCTACATACTGAGTGGTATTTATAAGGTTTTGTAAAAATACACATAACTTCATAGATTTTATAATAGTATCTACATTTAGTGGAGATACTACTTTCTCTAAAGCCTTAATTAAGCTTTCTTCTATAACCTTGTCTAACTCTTTAGCCTTTTCTTTAATGTCTTCGTCATCCATTACCACTTTCCTCAATGGCTTTATCTACTAACGCAACTGTTTTAGCTATGGAAATCTGCAACTCTAACGGTATAGGTGTATCAGAGCCTAAATTAATAGATAAATTATGGGTTAGTATTGTTAGTTGTTGCTTAAATAATTCTAAGTGGTGTTGTCTTGCGTTCACTTTCTTAATTTCCTGTTTAACTCTATAAGTTTCTTGTTTATAAAAGAGAGAATCTTTACTATTATACCCATTCGAACTCCTTATTTATTTGTGTTAAAAGGTATGAAATTACTGGAATCGTAAAACCGTTCCCAATCATCTTATAACGCTGGGTGTTACTTACCCCTTCTGTGTAATTATCTTTCATGCCTTGAAGTCTTTCGCATTCTATAGGGGTTAATTTCCTTACTACGCATTCTTGGGTTTGTAGTATTCTGGCATCTGTAGAGCTAGTTACACAAGGGCTTTTTGATTGATCTTGCTTTATAGTCCACTCTCTGCTATTAGAATCTCTACTACCACCGTCTTTTCCATTCTCTTCTTTATGCTTCTTGCGAGCTAATTTACCTTCTTCACTTCGGCCGTAATACATAAGTAATTGGTTATACTTTTCTTGATTTATTTCATACATGCCAGTTTTACCACCTATACCGCCTGCATTAGCAGATAAAGTTACTGCCTTACCTAGGCTACTATATACCCTACTACCTTGTGGGTAATTTCTACTAAGGTTTTTACCATCTTTAGCCCAGTCTTTACTACCAACCCCACCCATGAATATAAGTTGTCTTTGTCCATGGTTAAAATAGTCTTTAGGACAAGCTCTTTGATATGTAGCAGTAACACAATAGCTTTTAAGTCTATCTGAGTAATCATTAGGGTCTTCTAATATATCGTGCAGAATTATTCCTTCATCTAAAGGCTGTTCTATAGGTATTGTTTCGTAAGTTAAATCTTGCCTTAGTTTACCTACCCAATAATATCTTTTCCTTGATTGGGCCGTTAATAAAGAAGAGTTTATCATTACTGGGTTTACTCCTAAGACTTCAGATATTTTATCTTTATCTATATTCTTCATGCTGGCTACATTTTCTAAAATAAATACTTTAGGTTTTACTATATTAAGAATACGTACATATTCCCAGAATAAAGTAGACTTGCCTTTTTCTAGTCCTGACTCTTTTTGTCTCTTAGCTATTGAAAATGATTGACACGGAGACCCCCCTATCATTAAGTCTATATGATTAGGTAAATTAGACTCATCAAGTTTTGTAACGTCTGGTAAATAATGTATATCAGGGTAATTCTTTACTGCCGCCTCTTTAGCATACTTATCTATTTCACTAGCAAAATAAGTGCTTAGGCATCTTATACCTAAACTATCTAATGCTTGCCTAGCGCCTGCACAACCATCAAATAAGCTTAATACTCTAACCACTGCCCTTTTCCTTAGTTCTTACCTTATATTTGACCTTGCTACTACCAGAGGACAATTTTAAACTGATGTCTAACTGATGATCTTGACCGCATTTGTAACACCTGAAGAAATCCATGCCAATAGCCGCCTCGATAGGTAAATCTCGCAAAGTATATTCCTCCAAATTACATCTTCCGCTTTTTGACTGGGCATCAATTTTATGTCCACACTTTTTACATTTAAAAATTAAACTATCAAACATCCCCATAATCTCTTTCTACCTCCTCAAAACTAATCTTATCGTATAATGAATCTATTCGTTTTATTATCTCCACAAGCTCACACTCTTCTTCATAATGCAAATTATAAACTGAAGCTAAAGCTTGAAGCTTACAAAGTTTTCCTATTATTTCGAAATCCTCGCTATTCATTATGTTCTATATTAGCCTCTAATATTAAGTAACAATATTTTCCTACATTACTAAGTATTTCTTTAAGTAGGTCATGCCCACCAACAACAAGCTCCCTATTAGTCCACAAGTAACCAGTAAGATCCGAATAAGCGTGGCAATACGTTAAATCTGAGTGTCCCATTATACTAAGTAGGTACTCCTCTTCTAACTCTTCCCAAGAGGTATCAAAATTTATTTCTTTATCTGTTATATAGTACTTAACACTAGAGAAATTACCATATTTATCTAGGTGGTCTTGTATAGACATTAAAAAGTTATCCCGTCCTACACAAAGAATAGGAGATTCATCACTACAGTCGTGCACTATAGATTGGTCTACGTCATCTTCCCAAATACTAATCTGCTCTATCTTACCTTTAATTTTAATAATATTTTTTTCTATTAATTTCATTTTTGTTTTTCCTTTTGTTTTATATATTTTAACAGTTCATTTACTTTATGAGCGGTTTGAGTACAAAACTCCAGTAGTTTTCTCTCATAGTCAACAGAACCAAACCGTTTATCGTTAACTGAGTCTCTAAACTCTTCTATCTTTATAGAGTCAAGAAAATCATCTTTCCCTAAGTACAAAGCCCAATCAGGTTCAAAAAAATTATTTATACTGACACCAACCCAAGAACTTTCATTTATAGGGGGCTTGAGCATTTCAAAGTTACCGTTATAGTACCTAACTAAATACCCGTCCTTATCTATAACTATCTTGCCTTCTAGCATTTTTTTTATAGCCCATTTTTTATCTTGTACCATTATATTTCTCCTTTAATAATATCACAAAAAGCTTTCCAGTTCTGAACTACACACCAAAGTATAAATTTGCCTACTGCAAAACATAATATTAGTGCGATAACTTTATTGGGTAAATCTTCAAACATTATCAAACACCTCTTGACTACTTAGTAATAAGATCAGTTCTCCAGCGGACGTTATAGCCCCTTGAAGATCCCTGTGCATCAAATAAAAGTCTAGTGAGTCTTCTAACTTCCATATAGGGTTATCTTTATTGTCTTCGTAATCTCCTATCCCTAGCTTTTCTACGTAATCCACTAATTCTAGAACTTGTAATAAAGTATCTATTCTATATGCTTTAACCCAAGCTGCGTACTCTGAAGTAGTTAGGTATCCTTTTTGGACTAACATTGCCTTTTTTCTGTCATAGTTACTAAGAGAACTGAGTTTCCAGCTAGCATCTTCCTTAACCCCTAAAGATTCCATTATGGGGGATAACTTCTCACCTAGATCTACGTTTGTATGTCTTTCTGTGTGGCTTATCATTAATATAAAACCCCTACCTGTACGAATTTACATTCGTAATCTTCTTCGTATTCCTTTAATTCCCCAGACTGAACAGACACCTCTACCCTATAAGCCTCTACATCTTTAGGTTGTATATAAGCATCTGAGCATATACCGTTAAATTGCATAAGCTCAAACGTACCGTCCTCTTGCCTAAATATTTTCATTTCTGGATCTAGTTTATTTAATTGTTCTATTAATTCTTTTACTTTCATTAGTTAAACTCCGTTCCACCTTTTCTAAGTTTATACCTTTCAGAAACTCTTTTGTACATCTTACGATCCTTAGTTACAGCTACTATACCTTCTGCCATATGATTAGCGCCTTCTACTAAACTATCTAAAGACTCTATATTATAATTATAAAAATCCCGTAAAGTATTTATACCTTGTACAAGAGGTACGCTTCCTATAACGTCACTAAGATAACCACTATTTTCAAATCTGGCACTGATTACTGCCATGCTTGGATCTTGTCTACCATATTTTAGATCTTGTACTCCAGAGCCAAAAATCTCACCTACTATGTGGTCTCCCGGGGCTAAAGTAGAATCTATTATATCTGCATACTCGTTAAACACTTTAGTGTATACATTATCTACAGTGTTTTCAAACACAAAACCTTTATTACCTAACCCTTTAGAACAAATATAAATATTTTTGTTTTTACCAAACAACCTCTCGTCTGAGAAGTCTACTTTACCAATACGAACATTAGTACCATGTATTTTTTCTGTTACCCCTAATACTTCTTCATCTAAGTCTAATTCAGAAATATCAGGTTTTTCTACTTCAAACGAATATATGTGTTTAGGGTCTACATAAAACACTTTGCCGCTCATGCATTGCGGAGTAGTAGGTATATACTTAGTAACACCTAAAAGCTTATCTAACTCAGAGTCTTCGCAGTTAATTACGTCCTTAAGTATAAGCCCCTCGGAATAAGTTCCCTTAAGCCTTATAGCTTTAACCCTATTCTTAGTTTTCCCTGCTAATCTACCTACTAAACCTAGCATTTCTATTAGTGGCTTTGGTAATAAAGACTGCTCTTTAATATATAATACTTTTTCACCTACTTCAAAAACATCTTTGCCCCAGACTACATTGTTACCATTCTTTAGTTTATATAAAACTATTAAATCAGCGTCTTTTATAGTTTCTATTGATTCTATTTCTGTTCTAACTATTTGTGTTTCCATTAATACTCCTTCCTAGAAATTAGCCTTAGTTTTTCTAGGTTAACAAGCCCTAAAAATTGCTCTATATATAAAATTATAGCATTATTTGCTTGATGCTGATTGCTCAGCCTTATAATTTTTTACTATATCTAACTCCTCAAATATATTAAACCCAAAACTTAAATCGGCAAAAATAGTATCGGCATGCTCCTCATCTGGAAAATCAGGCTCAAATAAACAAGTACCTAAAGATGTATTCATACATATAAAAATATCATCCTCATTTAATGATTGACGATTATCTATAAGCTCAACTATATCTAGGTAAGCTCTGTCTATAAGCTCAACTATATCTAAATAAGCACTATCCTTGTTATTCTCCCAGAATTTTAAGTAAGCCTCTCTCAATTTTGGGTAATCCTTTACTGATATTAATGCATAGTCCATTGTAGACAAAAGTACTATAGTTTCATACTCTTCTAGGGAATGTGTTAAATGAGAGTTCCAAACCTTTTTTCTCATATTGTCATCCCAACTAGGAAACGAGTCTAAACCGTGATACTTTTTAGCTATATAATCCCAAACATACATAAAACTCCTATGGGAGTTGCGACTAGTTCCTATACATTCATAATGATTTTTACCTACTAAATATACTTCTGTCTCTGACATATTATTCCCCTATAAACTTCTCTCTATTATGCTTAAACGCCCTTCTCAGCCCCTTGGACGCTTTTTTCTTACTAGACTTTTTTTTACTGCCCTTTATAGTCCAATAGGTCGCTATAGAGTTTGCCACCTTCTTTAAAATCTTAAAAAATTTACTACCTTTCATAAAATACACTTCTTAAACAAAACTATTAAACAAACTCCTAAGTAGGTTATAAGTAACATAAGTATACAAAGTCTTGAAAATAATTCTTGTCTGCTAAATAAATGATCTATTAACGATGTCAATGCCCAAAATATTATAGCTCCTAATACAGCAGTTCCTGCTAAATATTCCATAATTAACTAACCTCCAAATAAGTATCTGCTAACATGTTAACTCTTTTCTTAACGCCCGATAAATTCTTATGGTTCTTTCTTAATTCTAACGCTACTTGGTCTTTATTGGGGGCTTTATCTACAGCTTTTAATATACCAGCTCTACCACTATTATACGCAGCAGCGGTAAGTATAGCCAATTGTTCAGTATTTAACATAGGCTTTCTTTTAATTATAAAGATAGCGTCACCAGAAAGGTGTGTGAGCATTCTGGATCTCGCTATCTTCTTTGCTTCCTGCTCGCCCTTAGCTAAACATTCAAAGCTACTTTTTGCTATAGTGCCATACCCTATTGAGTATCTAGAATAATCCCAATAGGCGCACTTTCTGAATCCTTCTTCTTTTATTGTATAGAAAGCTGCTTTTTGTATTGCTCTATATAAATTAGGTCCTTTAGCTGGGGTGATAGCAGGGGTTAATAGTAAAAGTATTATAATTGCCCTGACTGCTAATATTTTCCAATTACTATTCCTTTGCATGTTTTTATTATACCACTTTTAATCCGGCCAACAACTATTTTTTAATATTATTTACTACACAATAGTATTTTAATTAAAGACAAGATTCTAAATTTAGATATAAATCTTCTACAGTAGAATTATTCTCTATATGGCAATCTATAAGGCTAGAAGATCGTAAATATGCCCACTCAGAAACATGTGGCTTGTCTATCTTGTGCTTATCTACTACGTCCTGTAAAACATTTTCCAAAGAGTTAGTGTTGTGATAACACAGTTCTTTTAAGTCAGTTAACCATTTGGGGTCTTCCCCTCTTGAAACACGTATTAATTTACCTCTAAGCTGTTTTATGGCTAACATCTCATTTGGAAACCTAACATCTGGGATTACCAAATTTTTATGATCTGAATACCTGCGCTTAAAGCTATGAATCCATATATCGTAAAAAAAGTTATCTCTAAATAAATCAGTAGCTACGTATTGTAACATATACCTAGGTGTTATTGGTTCTGGTAAATCTAAAATAGCATCCCAATACGAATCTACTTGTTCTCTCCACTCTCTAGACTCAGGGGTATCTCCTTCTAATAGATGTCTAGGCCATTGAAATATTACAGAAACAGCATCTTTAACTGAATCTGCAAACGAAGCCTTTTTATAGCCTTTATCTATTAAGTAATCTGCACAAGTGCCTTTTCCAGATCCTATTAATCCTAACAACCCTATAATCATTATTTACCCTCCAGAGACTCTTCCAATTTAGTCTTAGCTGCACTTAATACATTTATTATATTTTCTATATCACCCGCATTCAAAGTACCTATAACATGCTCAGTCATTTTTTTCTTGTTAAAAGGGTCTCTACTCTTATTTTCGTTGTAAAGTAAGTAAGGGTAGGTCAAATCTTCCTCTGTAAAATCTATAACTAGTTCATTACCTTTGTCTAAATTAACCGTATATTTAATCATATGTTATATATTAACATTTTTAAAGTACTATATCTCTATTTGAGCAATGAAACCGCTTTTACCGTTTGTTTCAAAAGGGTAACCGAAAGGGTTGCATATGAAATCAGTATTTCCTATCCTGTATTGAATCTTTTCGTGGGTGTGTCCAAAGTGCCATACTTCTGGCTGTAGCTTATCCCTTAATTCTTGACCATCAAAACAATAAAACATCGTGTCATTATCGTCCTTTAAACTATATGATTGGTGTTCGTATTTAGTTGAAGGGTTAACGTGGGTTATCATTAAATCTATCTTTTCAAAAGAACCAGTATATTTATACTTGTTATGTAAATACTTATAAGAATCTGTCTCAGGGATTTGCACATAATCATTAAAATTTCTGTATTGTTTTTCTTTCCACCATTCCTCAGCGCTAGGTAAATAAGAACCATCATAAAACCCTAGGAAACCAGATACTTTTAATCCGTCTATATCCATCACCTTATCTACAAAGTGAACATTTTTGGGTAGTTCCATAGACATAAATTCAGAAACCCTATTAAACCCATACTTATATCTATGTTTTTGTTTGTTACCCATTAACCAAAAATCATGGTTACCTAAAGTAAATAAAACGTGCTTGTAATACTTAGACAGTTTTTCAAGAAGTAAAACATTTTGCTTATTATAATGCCCTATATCCCCTGCTATGGATAGAATATCTGAGTCATTAGGCACTAGTACTTCTTCAATAAATTTATCATATTTATGAGTTTTATAGTCCCCTTGGGGGTCTTTTATGTATATGTCGATATGTATATCTGATATTAAGTCTATCTTCATAAATTGGCGTATGCGTTAGGATTCGAACCTAAATCTAGCAGTTTTGGAGACTGTAATGTTACCGTTACACTACACATACAAAAATTGTGGAGAGGGTGGGAGTTGCACCCACAGTTTTCGTTCTGTTTACTCAAGCCCGGGCGAACACTTTGCTATTTAGTTACCTCTCCGTATTATGGGTTAAATCGGTGTTTGCATGTTTTTCTCATATCTATCCTAATTTATGGTCAGCGGGCTGGGACTTAAACCCAGTTAGTCGGAGCCACAACCCGAGGCATCATCGTAAATGCTTCCCACTGATAAATAGGTAGTTTTTCTTTTGAAGGTACTACCTAAACCCACCTTAGAGTTGTAAGTGTCGCAGACCTCTAAGGGTTATGTCTGCGCTGTTCTAGATTACAGATCAAAGAAGACATCAAGAACAGAGTGGGCTTCTACTTAGCCTGTAACATCTTAAAATAAGTCTGATTCAGATCTAGAGCTACCGCCTCTTGCATCTGCGTCAGCACCTGCTCCAGCATCTGCGTCCCCACCATTACCGTTAGCAGTACCACCGTCAGCGTCAGAGTTAGAGCTAGAAGATCCACCTGATCCACCAGTTGCACTTGAGCCTGAACCACTTGAAGAATTTGAGCCGTTATCTACTTCAGTATCGTTGTCTAAATCGTTCTCATTTTCAACAACAGTAACTTGGTTGTTGTCTTGTGTGATATGGTACTCATTATTAAAGTTGATATTAAGTCTTTGCTTTTGAATCTGCTCAAGAGTATCAGCCAAGTGTCCGTCATATCCCACTTTTAAAGATATCTCATCTAAATCAAGAGCAAATGCCTCATCTCTTAATCTCGCAGCTTCTTGGTTTTGCAGTATTTGTAAATTGCTATAGAATATTGCTTTTAATAATTTCCTAGCGCCTGTCTTCCTTTTAGGGTTAGCTAAACTATTAATAGCACCGTTAATAGTAGATTGTTCAACGCTTACTACCTCTTCTGCTAATACAGGTGTGGCTGCTAATACTGCACCTAGTCCTAGTAATGTCATTAGTTTTTTCATGGTTACTTTATCTCCTTTTATCATTTTTAAAGTAAAACCTAGTCACGAATTATTATATCATCTTCAGTAAGTTTTTATTAGTCTTTTGATACTATTATTTTTTTGACCTTACTAAAATATCTGGCCCTATAACTAATTTAGAATTATTTGTTTGAACTTTCAAGCTATTATATGAACTAGAACTCTCAAATAATAAGCCAAACCCATATTTTTTTAAATTTTTACCAAATTTAATCTGTCCTAATCTATTAACCTTGGCTCTGCCTATAAATAATGGTTTATTTAGCCCTGAAATATCTTCTGGATTAGGGACTTCCTCGCCACCCATTTTAGGTACTATGAAAAACCTATAATTAGCTCTTGTTTTTGGTAAATTAATGTCTACTACACCTTCCTCTAAATAGCCTATAGCGGACATATATCCGTCCTTTGTTTTTCCAAAGTTAAAATCAACTACAGCATCAATATCTTGGTTTGACCTAACCAATAAATCAGCTCCATTGAACTGGCTTAAATCAGTTGAAAACACAGAAAAGTAGTTCAGCTCTTTGCCCGCTTGAATGTTTAAATCAAGATTATCAGATGGGTTGGGTGGTAAACCATATTTCATTGGTTCACTACCATAAGACATTATTTGGTCAGCGCCTAAGATATTTAGTTCATTGTGAACCCATTTAGATTTTCCTTTCTTTGTTTTTTTTAGTATAAAGCTGTTTCTGGGTGATGCTTCGTCTAGTCCTAATGAATGACCTATTTCTTCAAGCAAAGTACCTCTATTTCCTTCAGGTACTACAATAATAGGTTGTATAGAATGACTAACTTCACTACTATAAGCTATTATCCTTCTTGCCCAGAAATAGCCACCACATTCACACCAGCTAAAATCTTCATCCCTCATGTTCACAATAGGTAAAACACCTGTTTCTCTGAAACTTGACTTAATACTCTTAATTTCTACCTCAGATATATCGTAATAAGATTTAACATCTTTTTTAATCACTTCGGTAAATTCTTCGCTAAAAGTAGAATCTATTACAAGTTTATTGATAGACGGGTCTGCTCTATAAAAAGTTTGAAGACCTTCTGAAAATAGAAAGTTTGCTGCCTTTACAGGTGTAATTAGCATAATTGCGCTTATAAATAATAGTAATAATGTTTTCATATTTATCTCCTTCGATAAATATAATATACCACATAAAAGTTATTGAATTGTTAAGGTTTTAAAAAACAGAACCCTATTAACTTCTTACTTGCGAAATCTCTATGCTGTTAGGGTTCTTAAGAACAAGACACAATTAATATTTACTAGTGCTCTACCAACTGAGCTACCGACCTTGTACTTATCAGGTACTAAAGTCAGGTGGGAATCGAACCCACGCGCTATAGCTGCCTTATATTACTTATATTTGCTGTTTGCGTCTTTATTAATTTACAGATGCCTAAGTTGGTCGAGTAAAAATCGAGTTGCTTGTTGTGTGTGCTGTAAGGCATCTTTATATATTATATAATAGCAGAATATCTAGGGGATTCTACTATTTCTTGCATTAATTTTAAAGAATCGCAACCTCCGTTTAGTACGAACTTTAAAATAGAAGGTGAGCACCCTGAAATTAGAATTACTCCTTTGTCGTTAATAGTAGCTGGTGCATTTCCTAATCTACCATTAACATTCCAGAACACAAGATCAGGCATATCATACCCACTATCTTCGTATAATTTTTTAATCTCTTGGAAATTAGTAGTATGTCCGTAATCTTGTGCTTCATCAAATTCCATATCAGATATAGCCATGATCTTATTAGGCATATCTTCTTTAGGAACTTTATTTTGTGTTGCTATTGCTAACATAAAAGTAAACACTCTATAGAAGTTAGTGTTAGCTACCTCACTAGAATCCCACATTTTCTTTAGTTTATCTTTTAATGAGCCTTCTGGTAAAACTAAGAAATTAGGTTTCTGCGAAAAAACAGCTAAGGTGTTCTTAAAAGGAGCTGGTAATCTCTCAGACATATACACACCTAAAGAAGTAGCCACATCTATAGGTCTAACATTAGAGCCGTAGCTACATGTCATAGATCCAGACAAGTCGATTAAAGGTAATATCTTATCTTTTGCGTCTTCTAAATAGTCTGGTAAATTTTTCCACTGTGCTTCTGCTGCTTCCCACTCGCTGGAATTTGAATATTCATTAAGACCAGCAACTATCTGATAGGGGAATATAGCCCCCGCGTTAATAGTAGTCTCACCTTTGTTTGCTTTATTAACAAAATCTGCAAACCTATCCTCATCATTTCTATAAAAAGCTTTTTTATACTTACTAAAAGCCACTGAAGGTACGTGCTTATAATTTATATCTTGCCAATTTTTTGCACTCATTTGTTGCTCAACAGTATCGCTTTTTTCACTTACTATTTTTCTATATGTTTTATTGTCTATATTTAACCTACGTAATAATTTAAGCCTAAAGATTTTATGTTTTTTGCATTTCTCTCTAGGTAACCATTTGAATAATAGACCATCTTTACCTAAACAAAACTCTTTTGCTATTAAAGACATAACTACTTCTGATTCATGGAAAGGAAATAAAAGATCCCATCTAGAGTATTCTGGTACTTTTTTAGCTACTGCCTCAAAAATTGGTAAATGATTATCATATAGATATCTAAGTGCTTTAGAGAAGAATTTTCTTTCTCCTAGCGATTCACGAATATCTCCAGCCCAGAACATTAATCTAATAGCATACTTTGGGTTGTCGCTATAAGCCTCATTTAATAAAGTAAAATATTCTTCATCACTAAAACGTCTACTAGCACCTGCTAAAAACATTAGATCTACCAGAGGAGATTTACTAGATAAATTAGTTAAAGCTCCGTTATCAGTGTATCCTTTATTAGTTACTGCTTCTAAGAATTGATTCATGTGCTTTATTATATCACGTTAACTCTAAGTTTAAAAACTTTTCTATGTTTTTTATTATTTCTTTTTTGAAATCATTTATATACTCAGTCTTATCTTTACCTTTTATAGAAGCTACTTGCCATAGGTAATCTCTACAAATAAACACTAGTATATCTACCCCATATTTTATAGTTTTTATACTTAATCCATTTCTATATCTATAACCAGATTTCTTTATAACTGTAGCAAACATTTTATGTAATGAGGATATTATTAGTTCTAACTCTTCATACTTTAATTTAAATTCTAATAAACTAGGCATCTTTAACCTCTTCTAAAAAGCTCTTAAGCTCCGCGACTGCTTCAGGGTTATCTAGCCTAACAAAGGAGCATACGATTATAACTATACCTCTTAACACTATACGTAAGAGTTTTTCCATTTTATCTAACTTTTTGTTTTCTCTGTGGTTCAAGTCTATATTTACCTTCTATATTAGTTATTGTTTGTGCTGGCCCTACCCTACCTCTAGTTCCTTTGTAAGCTACTGCAAAGGTGTTGCTCCACGAAGATAGTCCTCTATTGTAACCCAGTCTCTTAAGTGTAAAAGTCCCAACAGAGAAAGAATCTCTGTGACGCTTCAATACATGTGTGTGTCCTATAGCAATAGCTTCTAAAGCCTTAGCTAAGCTAGGTAAACTGCCTCTAGCCCCGTTAACACCTAAATGTCCGTGATAGTTATAAGTTCTTTTACTAAATTCTAGTTTATCATCACAGTCATTAAATCTAACATTTTTAGGTATGCCACCTACATAATCTAACCCAGCTTCTAAGGGGTCTTTGCCTTTAAGAACTTCTAAGCTAAGTATTAAACCTATTTCATAATTTATAGGGTCTTTTAAGAATCTTCCTGTCTTTAAGTATTTGTCTATCCACTCATCATGATTAGATTTTATTATGTGTACCTTATCTGCGTACTTAGAAACCTTTAGTAGAAAATCCCTAGTATCTTTTAGCTCTTCTATTAATGAATCTTTGTTTCTAGATTGTCTTTTTGCGCAAAATATAAGGTCATCTTTTGCATGGTGATTTACAGACATACCATCAAATAAATCGTGTAGTATTAAATTCTGAGGTTTTAATCTTTTGCAAGCTTCTAGACCTAACTCTAAAGTTTCCTGACAAGTACTACCTACGTGTATATCTCCAAATACAACTACCTCTGCCTTCTCTTTTTTAGTGGTTCCGTTAGGTAAGTATCTAGTGCCATCATCTATAAAGGAGCCGTCAGAGAATGCTTCTATCTCTCTTTTATGATAAGTCTTCTCGTTTTCAATCTCTATTACTAAAGCTCCGATACAGTGATCTTCGTTAGCTATATAAGCTGTACGGTGAGCTTTATACATGTCAGTATCATAATCTGCTACAGTTATAGCCCCTGTAGTCATAGCAAGCTTAGGGTATTCTCCAGTACCTGGAATAGTTTCGATATCTATCTTAGGCATACCAGCGATAAAACTCTGGTGTTTTCCTGCAATTCTAGTTAAACCTTGAAGTGGGTGTATGTGTTTGGCACTCATTTTTATATTGCAAATAAAGAGATTATCATTTAAGTTTATCTGTCCTGGTATTATATATTCCTGTAACTCTTTATCAATAAACCCTGATCCAGTCCAGTCTGAATTTCTCTTAGCGGAATCAGAACAAGTAAGAACAATCAACCTAGCTTTATTTCGTTTGCAGTAATTTTGTAAGCTTTTTAAAAAGTTCTTATCTGCATAACATCCTAAAACGGCAGTAGTAACTACAAACTTATCATACTCATGTAAATCTTCTACTATATCTGGGTTGGATTCAATAATCTCATCTATACAACTATCCTTAAAAATCTCAGGGTGGCTATCTCTTACATGCTTATGTAAGTCTTGTAAATTGTTAAAATAGTGTCTTATAGTAGCTCTACTGATATCGTTGTCTTGTAAGTCTTTATAAGTAAGTGTATCTTTCTTTTTCTTACGTAACCTGATATACTTTTTAATTATTTTAGCTTTTTGCTTTTCTCTATTTTCTTCAGTCTGTTCTTTTTTTGTAGCTTTCTTTTGTGTCATAAAAACCTTTGCCAGTCTGTGTAGGCAATGATTATTATAACATTATAAACATGTATTACTCACATTAAGGCTCTAAAGCATAGCTATTAGTATGTATATATTCATCTATATGTTGCAATAATTCAGAAGTATAATACTCTGCTACCACTGAAAGTATCTCGGAGACAGCGAAAGCTTTACTAGTTACCTTAGAAAAATCTGTTCCTACTGTTTCTAGGGCAGTAGAAATGTAATCAACTCTTAACAATCCAGAATCCAATAAATCTT
This sequence comes from Cognatishimia sp., assembly GCA_013215215.1. Classification (GTDB taxonomy): domain Bacteria; phylum Pseudomonadota; class Alphaproteobacteria; order Rhodobacterales; family Rhodobacteraceae; genus Cognatishimia. The sequence goes on from JABSOU010000001.1 coordinate 39,117, forward strand.
TCTGTTTAGCGTCAAACAATATAGATTGGTCTGTGTAACAAATATAATTAACATATGATCTAGCATCCATATGTTTGTAATACATCTTACCTTCTTTTTCTAGGTTGTTAGGTAATATATCGTAACAAATAGGGTCTATAGAATCATATTTAAAGTCAAAGACTGGTCTAGCGTCTGTATAGTCTTCATGGGCCTCTTCTAAGTCAGTATACTCCTTGCCCGTAATCAAGGTAGTAAGTATATCTAAATATTCTACATAATAATCAAAATCATCAATTTCTACATTGTATTCAGCTCTTGCTATACAAGGGAAAGGTACGGTAGATACTTTTTCGTGTAACGTTACTTTACCTACTGCTTTATTATGGAACGGGTATTTCTCTGCGCAAATATTGGATAGATCGGCTAATCTCTGCTGACCTATTATACTTTCTATTGCTTCATACTCTGAAAGAGCGATGCCATTTGCTATTGAATCTGGTAATCTTATTATCTTCATATTAATCTAATGCCCTGTTATTAACGTTTCTAACCGATCTTCTTTCAGTTTTCCTCCGAGTCTTTTCTTTATCTTCTATGAATGAAGCAGAAGCCCGTATAACCCTAGCAGTAGTTAACTGGTACACAGAAGCTACCACAGAGTCTATTATATCATTATGTTTGCCTGGGGCATGATCAATCTTTTGTGTCTTCTCATCTTTTTGTAAATTTATTGCCTCATCAAACAATAGATCATTCCTAGGTAAAATTATTCTTTCGTGGTAAAGTAAGTCTTTAAAAAATTCATAGGATTCCGGGGTGTCTTTAGTGGAGAAAGTATCTGCTTGAAAACCTAATTTTCTTATTCTTTGTATAGCGAAAACTGATTGCCATTGGTCAAAACTAAACTTAACTATATTAAGGTTATGTTCTTTTTTAAGTAATATTACAAAATCTACAACCTTTTCTAAGTCTATTTCCACACCCTTAGAAGCCTTAAAAGATATTGAGAACTCACATAAAAATATAGGTACTTCTTGGACTATTTTTTTACCATCTTTATCTAACAAGGTATTGGCTTGCTTACCTAAAGATCTAGAAACAGTGACCCCACAATAATCCCCACTCAATGCTAAATCTATATGTGCTATTCTAGGAACCTGTCTATCTTTTCCACTTGGTAGGTTCTCTACTATAACCCTAGGCATCGCATGCACACCTAAATCATAGTTTTTACGGTCTAGATAGTACTTAATCTTAGATTCCTTATATCGAGACATTGCAACATTTAAAAACTCTGGCTTACCTATAAATACATTAGTTGAAGCATTAGATACACCTAAGATATCTCTTTGTGCTTTATTAAAATCTCTTTCAAAGTCTGGTAAATAATTTAAAGGCACGTGTTCAATTCGAGCCTCTACGGGATATTGTTTATTCTCAAGCTCTTCTGGGCTTAATATCTTCCCTGAATAATCTTTAGTGCCTACTAATACTGGGAAAGTCTCTGAACTGTATCTATTTGGCGGTAATGCGTCCCAAGTACGGTAATTAAATACTAGCTGCTCTGGTCTTTTACCTAGCTGCTGCATCTTTCTTAGTGCTTTAGAGGTGTAATCATTTTCGTGGTTAGCAGACGAAACTATATAAATACCGCCGATATCTACCCGGTTTTTTATCATAGGAAATCTACTTTGTCTCCTAACTAGAGCCTCGTTTATTACTCTTTCAGCTTGGTCAAAAACACCCATACCGCCTTCTTCAGAGGCTACTTTTTTAGAGTGTTGTATAACTGCCATAGTATTAACTTCCTCTATAGAAGCGGCTATCAAGTCATAACCTTGTATCTTGGTTAAATCTGGTGGAAATACTGCAAACTTTATATGTTTAGTTTTACCTATTTCTAGTTCAGAATCTTTATCTTTATTATAAATAATACCGCACTTATCAATATAAGGCATGGATAAAAACATGTTTTTAACAACCTCATATACGTTATCCCTAGCTGTTTTAGTATTACCTGCTGTACACCCTAAGAATAGAGGTTTATCTTTAATTAAACCAAATAGATTATGCGGATTCTTAAAACAAGTTAAAAAGTATAAAGTATAGCACAAAGCTATATTAGTTTTAAAGGTTTTTGCAGTACCAATAGCACCTGTTAATATTACTTCAGTAGGGTGTCTCTCACCAGCCCAAGTATCTGGGCAGAGCTTTTTCATATCTCTATGAATAGAAGGCCAGTAAGTATTTTTTCCTAGGTAATCTGGATTAGTTAAAAATTCTTCTATAGTAACAGGCAACCTTTCACATTCAAATATTGCCTCCATAAAAGCAGGATTATTATTGTCTACTGCCTCATCTACTGCATGCTTAAATACCTTTTTAAGCCTTTGATGATCTTCACAAATATCTGCTGAGATCTGGCTCTGTAGATCTTCTATTAGATCTTCTTTAAATTTTTGTATATCCATGTTATTCCCAGTTTAAATCTGACTTAGTTATCAATACCTTTAGTTTGTCCATAGTGTTTTTATAAAAATCCGGTAAATCTTTGTTCTTAATTTTCAAACAACGTGCTATACTATAGTCTGTAATGATCTTCTTCCCGTCTAATCCGAATTTTAAAGTAACTAGCTGGGCCTCTTTAGGGGTTAATTTTGACAAAGCACTTTTTATAAGTTCTTGTTTCTTGTCGTTACGGTCTTTTTCTATATCTCTATCAGTATTAGATAAGGTGTCTTGCAGAGTAGTTACGCAGCCTTCTTCACTTGCTACAGGATCAGACAAAGAACCTAAAGGTAACATGGATTCTTTAACTAAATCATGCTTAGGCTTAGTTAAATCTAAAGCTAACATCATTTCCTCATCCGTAGGAGATCTTTCTATTTGTTTCTCTAGGGTTATGTATGCTCTTTTATATTTACCTAATAGAGTAGACATGTGCGGAGGTACTCGTATAGGTCTAGGTTGTTCGGTGACAGCTATAATAGCTGCCTTCTTTACCCACCAATTGCAGTATGTGGAAAACTTATTACCACTATTGACGTCAAATTTTTGTATTGCTTCAGCTAGCATTAAACAACCTTCTTGAACTAAGTCTAAAAAAGCTACCCCTTTACCAGTATATTTCTTAACTATACTAACTACTAACCTTATATTATGGTTTATGACTTTACGCTCTGCGGACTTATCGCCTTCTTGGGCTAATTTTATTAGATAATATTCTTCTTCTCTATCTAATACTTTAAATCTATTTAGTTTCTTTAAAAATTTCTTTGTTTCTTCGTCATTAATATCTATAGATATTTTCTTGCTCATCAACACCTCTGTTGGACTAATTCAGTGGCTGCCAACTTCCCATCTTTTAACATATAAACCACTATTTCCTCGATGTTGTTGTTTTGTTTATACTCTACAACCTTATCAAACTGTTCCCCAACAATATACTCTTCTTTAACCACAGAAGCTCTTTTAGGGTATAACGTTAAGACTCCAGCCTCATATGTAGCTCTAATATCCTTAACAAAGCCAAACTCTGTTCCGTTTGATATTGATTCTACAGATAAGTCTTTATGTGTATAAAACTCCACACAATTTATTATAGCATATAATATGTAAATACTGTTAAATTAAGAAAAAAAATAAGCCTAGCAGTGATTAAACTAGGCTTATTGATTCAAGGAGAGTAATCATCTCTCACATAATTAATTATAACAGAAATTTTAAAGAATGTTTGTGAGAATGTCCGTGTGGGTGGGTATGTGTAATTAATTTTTTAGTTCTCTTGAGCAGTATATTGGTTCCGTTTTTATCCATTCTCTTAGAGATTAAATCATTTTCACCATATATGTTGACTATATCTTCAAAAAATATATTGCCTGAATTTCGCCATAATTTATATTTTATGTATAGCCTAACGCTCTTAAGGAAAAACCCCATTGGACTAGCTATACAAAAAAATGTATTTAATCTAAGCTTCTCTATTTTTTTTCCTAAGCATAAAGTTATTACAGTTCCTAAGCTATGAGCAAACACATCTACCTCATAACCTTGATTAAGTAGTTTACCTATTTGAGAATTGCACTCCGTATTAACAATATCAAATACGTACCTATTGGTAAAATACCCCCAGATATCTGCTGCATAGTCCTTATATTTATTAGGTATAAATCTCAAATACCAAGGTAAGTTTCTCTTTACCGAGTCAAAATACTTTTCTGTATTTATATAAACAACTTTTTGGTAATTTTTATATAGGTCAGTTAAATCTTTATCTAAATACCTATTCTCTTCGTTTATCCCCTGGATTATCGCTAACGCCTTCATTATTTAATTGTGGCTTCTGTATCTCTGCTATTTTAGATAATGCAGCCATAGTAAGGCTTTTCAGCATATTTTTGTTCTCTACATCTTTATCTTTGTCTTTGTTAGCTTTAGATTTGAGATTATCTAATAATCCAGAATTGTCTGCCCAACTCAACTTATCGTTTACTATAGAACTGGCTGTTTTAAGAAAGCTATTACCTGTAGATGAGCCTTTATGAACCCCATAATCTTCCAAGGCATTTCTATATATCATATCAAATTGATCAAAAGCTTTCGAAACAAATTCTAAAGGGTCAAAATACTCGATAGCCTCTGTGTTTACCTCTCTTATAGAATCTATCCAAGACTTTATAACCTTCTCTTCTACAGAAAAAGCTACTGACATTTCATCCACAGAGAAACCTTTTAAAAATAAAGGGTATACGTGAGGTAAGATGACTTTCTTAATTTCTGCTGGGGTAAAATTCTTATGGTAGCTTACTAATAACTTAAGCTGATCTACCCTCTCTTCAGAATACCCTGTCATCTCTCCTAAAGGATTTAATTCTGCTACCATAGAAGGTATATCTACTACGGCTTCTTTCTTCTCCTCTATTTCATTTTTTTTAGGTTCGATAGAAGGTAGTAACTTTTTTCTTCTCATTATAGTAATTATACTAAGACAGTAATTTTTGGATAAATTTACGTTCGTCCACAGAAATATCAGGTAAACCAAAAATCCAATTAAAATAATCAGAGTTTGTAGCTTTTACTTCTAATACTCTCTTACCTTTATATTTACCTTGGGTTAAACGATATTCGGAAGCCTCTTCATCCCACTTAAACCATTTACCGATAATGAAACATTCTCCAAATATTTCCGCTTGACAAGTTTCTGGTACGTTGTATTCTGGCCATTTCTCTTGTTGTTTCAAAAATATTTCTAAGGTAGCAGTTGCATCAACGGTGGCGTCATGGGCGTTTTCTAGTTCTTTATTAGTATAAAAAGAATATAAAGACCCTAAATCTGCTCTATACCTTTTCTTATGGATAGCAAAAGGGTCTAAAAATACAAAATCGTCTATATCAAACACTTTGCCGCAATCCCTAAATTGCCTTGCTAGTATAGAATAATCAAAAACACCATTAAACATTACTATATTTTTATACTGGTAAATAATATCTAATATCTCATCTGCTACATCGGAAAAACTTGGACAGTCTTTTAACATTTCTAAAGTAATACCGTGAGTTTTCTCTGCGTCTGGAGCAATTAAACAACTAGGTCTAATGTTTTTGCTGTACTTTTGTCCACTTGAGGACACCATGCCTATTTGTATTACTTGGTCTTTAGATAAATCTAGTCCAGTAGCTTCTATATCTATACTTAAGTATTCTTCCGTCATATAAGGAATATTATATCATCTATACAGTTTAAAAGATCAATTTTTCCTTGAAATAAAGCTTTGATAGTAGGGTCTTCAATATAATAATGGGGATTATCTTCATCAAATTTTAAGATGCCTAATTCTATAAACCAAAACATATAAACATCTAATTGAGCATGTAAAGCTTTATGTGTATCTTTATGTAAATATATTATATTATCTGTATTACCAGATCCTTTATTAGTATTTATATGGTGCCTTTGATGGTCTTTACTGGGATACTCTTGGTATTTTTCATAGTATAACTCTCTTACTTCTTGCGGATTATCATAGCACCTACGCTTTTTAACAAGCCTTAGTAGGTAATCTGGGTAAGGGACTTTCCTATTTTTCTTGAACACCTAATATTAGTGTGCTTCTATTGGCAAGCTACGCACTCATCATAGTCTATTTTAAAACCTAAAACTGATTCTGATCTTAAATAATATAAAGACTTAACCCCTAAGTTATGGGCTATAAGGTGTACCTCGTTTAAATACTTAGCAGGTAAGCCTCCATCAGGTATAGCAAAAAACAAGTTTAATGACTGCGATTGGCATAGGTGTTTTTGTCTAGCCCCAGCTTGTCTAACAATAAAACGCTGATCCAATTCATATGCTGTTTTAAACAATCGTTTCTCTTCTTCAGATAAAAATTCAAGGTGTTGAACACTGCCTTTATGCCTAGTAATAGATTTCCACACTTTCCTAGTGTTTCTACCTTTAGATTCTAATAGCTCTTCTAAATATTTATTTTTAACTAGGAAGCTCCCACTTAAGGTCTTTTGTAAATAGGCATTCCCTGCTATTGGTTCTATGCAAGGGGTTGCTCCTCCAGCTATTACTGATATATTTGCTGTAGGTGCTATGGCTGTCAAATAACTATTTCTATAGCCTGGGTTATCTTCGCAATCTCCTTTCCTTATGGCTAGTTCTTCTGATTTATTTTTTGCTGCTTTTTGTATAATCTCTTGTATTGTAGATGCTTTAGAAATAGCTTGTATACCTTCAAAAGGTATTTTATTCTTCATTAAATAGCCATGCCATCCCATCAACCCTAGCCCTATAGATCTTTCTTTCGAGGCGGAGTTAATAGCCCTTTTGTAATTACGTTTATCTGCTTTATCAATAAAGATACTTAAAACGTTATCTAAAGCCTCAGTAGCTAAGCCTGAAACGTAGCTAAGCAAGGTTTCTGGGCATTGTTCTAAATTTATTGACCCTAAGCAACATACCGCTGTTCTATCCTCGTCAGTAGGTAAAGTTATTTCTGAACACAAATTTGATTGTTTCACAAACAAATCTCTTTTTTCATGCTCTGGTAATATAGCTCTATTGGTAGTGTCAATAAAATGAATATAGGGTTCACCTGTAGAAACTCTATTAGTTAAGATTTTAACCCATAAGTCAAAAGCAGATATAGTTTTTACTATTTTTCCACTGTGTGGACATATTAGATCCCAAGAATCGTGATTTTTAACAGCTTCCATGAACGTATCTGTTATGTTTACTCCATGGTGTAAATTAAGACACCTTCTATTTTCGTCCCCACCAGTAGGTTTTCTTAAATCTACAAATTCTTCAATGTCTGGGTGACTTATGTCCAAATAAATAGCTGCACTAGCCCTCCTAACTCCTCCTTGGGTTATAGCTAAGGTATTAGCATCTAGGACATTCATAAAAGGTATAGTACCAGAAGACTTCATAGTCTTTTTAATAGTAGCTCCTTGTCCTCTTATATCCCCCATGTAGACTCCTAAACCTCCGCCCCCAGAACCTAAGAAAGCACATTCTTCAACAGTCTTATAAATATCTTTTATACTATCTCCCATGTATTGAAGGAAACAACTAATTAAGCTACCTTTATCTGTAGATATATTTGTAAGGATTGGGGTTGCTGGCATAAACCATAGTTTACTTATGGCATCGTATAGTTGCTGGGCAAATTTTTCATCTCCATCACATAACCCAGATGCTACCCTAGAGAAAAACTTTTGCGGGGTCTCCACTACGTTACCATCTTCGCCCCTCAAGAAATATCTATCTGTTAATACTTGTAACCCAAAAAAAGTTAGTAGCTTATCTCTTTGAGAATCAAGTATAATATTTTTTTGAATCTTTTTAACCTTATCGGAAGCATTATAGTTAGGGCTATGCCAACTATTCTTATCCTCTACCTGCTCATAAATATTAGATAATAAAATATCTCTAGCTAAATCTAAATCACCTTTGTCAAGTGCGTCAATTATTTTCATTCTTGCCCTCTATTTCTCCTTAAAATCTACTAATTATATATGTGAATATAGAAAATATTGTTATTATTAAAAATGATCCTATGATCATTAGTAAAGACACTATTATTTTACTTAAAAATAATAAGATAATTACCCACCAACTTATTGATGTTACCCCTAAAACATTAAGTACAATAAAAAGGATAGCTAGTAAGTATAAAAAGTTAAACATTACTCCCAATCCCCTACTATCAAGCCTTTAGAATATTCTGTGGCACGAGTCTCAAAGAAATTACCATGCTCCTTACCTGACATTAAATCATCCATCCAAGGTAGCGGATTTTCAGTTACATCAAATATGGTATTTAAGCCTAAGTTCTCTAACCTATAATTAGCCATATATCTTATATACCCTTTCACTTGATCTGGGCTTAAGCCTTCTACCGCTCCCATTTCAAAACATTTATCTATAAAATCATCTTCAGCAGCTACTATATCTTCGCATGCCGTGTATAGTTCTTTTTTAAAAGGGGCATCTAATAGATCATACTCTTTGCACACTTCTTTAAACAAATAGGATACTCCTTGGGAGTGTAGGTTTTCATCTCTGATAGACCAAGATACTATTGTCCCTACATTTTTTAGTAAATTACGTCTAGGGAAGTTCATCAGTATACAAAACGATGCAAAGAGGCTAACTCCTTCTATAAATCCTCCAAATACAGCTAAGTTTTTAGCTATCTGTCTAGGTGTTGCATCTTTATCTAACTTCTCCATGTGTAGGATATCAAACTTAGTTCTCATTTCTGAGTATTTTTTAAAAGCTTCATACTCTGAATCAGGTAACCCTAGGGTATCATTTAATTGTGAATATGCCCAAACATGTATTACTTCAGCGGCTGCAAAAGTAGTTAACATCATAGTAATCTCTGTCTTAGGAAAATAAGCAGCCAATGAATTATTATAGTTATCTAAAACTTCTGCGTCCCCAGTAGTAAAAAATCTAAGTATGTTTACTATTAAATTCTTTTCTTCTGGGGATAATTTATCTGTGTTAAAATCTGCTGTATCGTCCCCCATAGGTACTTCTGTTGGTAACCAATGGGCCTGCTGTTGTAATTTCATAAATTCAAAGCACTGAGGGTACTCGTAAGGCTTAGGTGTATCTCTTTTAGTAAATATTCCCATAAAATTTTCTTTTCTGTCGGTACTAATAATTGTAACCTAAAAATAAATTTAAAACCTAAAGTTCGTATAATTATTATATGCGCTTAAGTAAAAAAGGCATAGAATTATTACATTTAAGAGAAACTATAGACGGAAAGCCTAATCTAACTGCTTATCAAGATACCGTAGGTGTTTGGACTATTGGGTATGGTAATACTTTTTATACAGACGGGGGGACTGTAAAAGAAGGGGATAAGTTAACAAAAAAACAATGCGATGATTTATTTGAAGAGGTATTAGAGGAATATTTTGAATTACCTATGCAGAAATTACTAGGTAATATAAAACTAAAACAATATGAATATGATGCGTTAGTATCTTTTTGCTATAACGTAGGAATGTCTGCTTTTGAGAACTCTACTATGTTAAGGCTACTTAAAGCAAATAAAAAGCTGTTAGCTAATAAACAGTTTGCAAGATGGGTATTTCCAAAAGAAATAACTTCTAGAAGAAAAGCTGAATCTAGACAATTCGCAGATATAGAACATGTAACTAGAGCTGATCTAGACCCTATTGTAGGGTGGTGTTAATCTGGCTTTTAATAGAAAATTGTTTATTTTATCTAGATCTGTATTTTTATCTACTTTTTCAGAAACTCTTTCTAACTTCTTTGCCCATTTATGGCAAGTATCTATTACTTCCCCTAACTCATAATCACCTTTTCTATATCTTCTTAAGTCTGTCTCTACTTCTGTACCTATCATATTAACTGGGTAACTATCATGTGCCAATAATGAGTAGGCTTGGTATAAAGATCTTAAATAAGCAGATGCATATTTAGATTTACGATTATCTTTATCGTCCAAAAATTTCTTTCTTTGGTTTAATCCATAACCTACATGAGCTTTAACTAAATCATTGGTATTCCAAACACTAGGAAATAAAGATATCAATTCTTCCCCTAACTCAGTGTGTTGCTTTATAGGTGCATTAAAGACCTCTAGTACTGTTGGGTTGCACTTAGTTGACATCTCTAGAAAATATCTAAGCTCCCAAGAGGTGTTGTCAGTTTCGCCTTCAATCCAATTACTATTCTTAGGGTTGGAAAATACTTTAAGTATTTCTTCTAAAGGATGTACAAATACTCCTCTATAGTCATAATCAGAATCTTCATCATATATACCATGAGCCCTAGACCCTACTAGTACTTTTAATATTGTGTCCATTTAATATTCCTTTATTGCTTCTTTACTAGCTAAAGCATCTTGCAAACTTAAGTTAGTGCCGTATTTTTCATTCAAATGCTCTATTTCATACTCTAAACTATTGCAACTAAGTTCACTATTAGAATTGAACTCTCCTAACATGAATAAAAATGCTTGATTATAATTACCACCATAGTCTTGTAGTTCACATATAGTCTCTAAAACATCTAAAACTTTAGTATAGTCTTTAGGTTCTAGATCAAACTGTAAAGGTATAGATTTTGGTGTTTGGTACTCCTCTTCTTCCTCTTCTTCCATACCAAGAGCTTCTGGATTAAGTATATTATTGACATACTCTTTTATCTCTGCCATAGTACCAGTTTTACACATACCTAAGAGCTCTTCTTTATTTTTATTATTAATAACTCTACTAGCTTCAAAAAGTTTTCTGTGTGATGTTATGCCTAGTAGATCTTCAGAAGTGATTTGTGCGCCTCTTGAATTATTATATATTTTCATACAATTATAACCCTCGTCAGCAGAATAATTTAATTCCCACTTCATAAACTCAGCGAAAGCTTTATCTGAGCTTCCTAAATATCTACCAGCAAACTCTTCTCTTTCATAAAGTTTTCTTCTTTGCATCTCACATAAGACTCTGCCAGATCTAATAAAATTCTTAGCTATTGAGTTAGCGACTTCATAAAACTCATTTAATACTTCATCGTCTGTAAGGTTTTCTAAAGATTCATATAGGGGATCTAATTTAGTTGTATCTATTTTTTTAACCTCTTGAGGATAAACTAAACTTACTAGTCCATCTTTATTAACTGCTTCAAACGATTTTGATTCTGTGTCAAAAGCAGTGAGTTCTAAAATCTCCCCACGTGAAAACTCTTTTTCTTCTTCTGGAGTATCTGCTACATATTTAACAAACTTTACTTTATCTCCTATTTCCATTATTTATTCTCCTTAATTATATTTAAAAAGTCTTCTGCTTTTAATGCTACCATAACATCAGACCTATTTCTTTTAAAGAATAGTATAGGTGTATGTTCTCCAGAATTAGCCTCTGCCTGCTTGAAAGAACCCCATAAATCTAATCTTTCAGTATTCTTAGCTTCTACAGAAAAAGGGAAGCTATCTCTAGCTGTTGGGGATAGTTTTACATCCTCTCCAGACTCCCCCATTATAGCAGGTTTTATATCTCCGTCTCTTAGTGAGGGAAAAGTTTCGTATAGTTTTTGAACGATCCAATCTTGTAATCTTCTACCTTTAGCTTTCTTAGATGATGTTTTACTAGCCATGTACATCCCCCGAAAAACATCTTGCAGCAAAAGGGCAATCCTTAGCTAACTTTGATTTTAAAGAACTGCACTTAGTTCTAGGCGGGATTTGTTTTTTATGTAGATGTTCTATAGAAGTCTTAGAATCCTCAAGCATAGCATACACTGCATCCTCGTTATGCGCTAAATCCACTAAAAACTCTCTATACATAGGGTTATAACCATACTTCTTCTCTTTTTCGTTTCTAGTCCTATGGTCTTTGCAAATATATAAAATCTTCCCATATCTATTAACTGACAAGCCAGTATCTATAACGGCTGGGTGTTCTGGTAGTTTATATAGGTAAGGGGAGATTTGTTCTCTGTGCCCTTCTACAGGTGCAACAAATTCTGGTTTCTTAGAAAATAGTTCAGCAAATTTATCTTTACTTATAGTTTTTAATTCCCCTACGCTTAGCTTGCCATTATTGTCTAAATAAATTATGTCTGGGTGTCCTGTGGCTTTAGAATAATCATCTATAATAGTAACTTCTCTATAGGTTTCCACCGAGTCTTGATCCGTGCCAAACCTAGTAGATAAATACTCCCACTGCTTAGTTTCTTTATTATATTCTAGGGTAATATGTTTATCTTTGCAATCTTTATCTACGACCCAACTTGCAAAAATCCGGTTTATACCTATACTCTTAAATAATTGCTTCCTAACATGCGTCTCTGCTGCCCTACCCAAAGTATAAGTCATTAAAGTCCTACTAGCTGCGTATTGTGATAATCTTATGGTGTCTGAATTACAAAAGCTATAATAATATTGTCTAGGGCATAATTTATATAGCGCAGAAACATTTATAAGCTCACCGTTGTTTCTAGACTCTTGTACGGCATCTAACTTATCTGCTTCACTTATTAATTCTTCTAGATTTAGTAAGTCTTCCACTTAAATAAGTCCCTTTTTATAATTAAAAACCTACGATCACCCATGTAGTAATACATTATATCATAGATATTATCAAAGTCTAAACCTATACTCTTTTTATTACCTTGGATAGTAATCCCTTTAGGCTTAATATAATTATCAGGTAAGTAAGCTTCCTCTATTATGAAATATTTATTTTTATTGTGTAAGCTATATATCTCTATAATAGGTAACTTACTAGAAGCGCAAGCCTCGTGTCTTATCTTTTCAATGATTTTTTCAGTTACTCTATATCTAGCTTTTTCTGTGCATTTACACTCTGCTCTAAAATACTCACTATCAACATCACCTTTCTTGTGAACAGCGCCAGATCCTGGGGTAGTAGTTCCTTTAAAATAATCTGCTAAATTTTCTTCTTGTTTAGGGGATTTTATTGAAGCTTTATTAAGCTTTCTTAGTCTTTTTGGCAGCCTCATTAATCCAATCCTCACCTAAATAAGCTAAAAGGAAATCTGGCTCAGACCTATTAGTGGCAGGTAATCCTACTTCCACTCTATAGTTAGCTATGCAAGCTGCTTTAAGCTTAGTATACACATCTTGATTATCTATTAGAAATGAGATTAAATCTTTCTTTGTGCTGAAAGATTCTTTAATATCTACACAATTTAGTTTCCATCCCTCAAGAAAACCATAATACTTTGCATCATTTATAACTGCATTGTAGTCATCTATAGCACCTTGTGGTATTTGTTCGTTGGGGGAAACACACATGCTAAATTCCAAAATTTCAGGCATGTTTCTAGTACTCTTATCTTTATAAGACTTAGCAGTAAAATTACGTCTAGTAGATCTTTTGTGAGAGTCTACCTCTCCTTTTACTTTACTTAACCAAGTGATACTTATAGCAGAATCTCTGACTTTTTGCCCTCCAGCTATAACTTTCTCTGGGGAATATGGGGTTCTACGATTAAAGTTTGCTCTAGTATGATTTACTAATAACATCTTAGGGGGTAAAGCAGTATTACCAAAACAAATACGTCTTATCTGCTCATACTTGTCCATAACTTTAGTAAAAGGGGCTGCTTTATCTGCCATAACCGCATCTTCTATAGATTTATTCTCTGATTTAGCTGAGATTGAAGATGTTATAGAGTCTATTATTATACCGCAAATTTTATCTGGGTGTTTTTCTATAGTGTCAAGCATAACATCCCCCATAGCATCTGTAGTGTTTGGTCCTATGAGTAAGAACCCATTATTAGGGTCAGTATCTACCCCATGCTGTTCAAGCTGCTCAAGACTATCCATGTAATGGCTTTCCATATCTATATAGTAGATAATCTTTCCTGGGTACTTTCTCTGCAAAGATGCTGCTTGTTTAGCTGCATAAGAAGACTTACCAGAACCTTCATCCCCTACTACCATAGTAGCGTTATTATCAGCCTCTCCCCCACAAGAATACTTATCTATAACATATATTCCAGTAGGTAATAGCCTTCGCTCTTTTTTATATGGTGGATTTAATAAATCTACACTATACCCACATCTTTTATTATAAATAGCATTTATGTCTCTAATGACATCTTTTATATCATCACTCATACATAATAATTATAACACGTCAATATATAATTTTATCTCCGTGTTCTTTTATATAATGATCTCTATAAGAAGGGAATAGTTCTAAAAAACTCCCGTAAGTCCTACACAACGTTACTAAATCTTCTGGGCTGTAAGTATAATACTTTGCTCCATATTTAGTAAAAATAACATTAGCTGGCTTTATACAACTAGTAATACCTTTAAGATATATTCGGAAAAATGGAGGGAACAGTTTATATATATCTAAAAGCATATTTGTAGTTATATAGGGTTTACCTGTTCTATAACATTTCTTATAATCTTCTTGTTTAATAAGTTTATGGTCTAAGGCTATTGGCAATTTATAGATAGGTTTATAATCAAGATTTGTCTTGAAATAAGTTCTACAACTTTCTAACCTATTAAGGATATTAGGCAAAGATAGTGTAATTTTAGAATCGTTTGTGAAAATCTCCAACCTTAAGCTTAAATCCTTGCTCTTTATACTCTTTTCTTTTATTATCCTCTAAGTCGGTAGTAAAAGCTCTAGACATAATGTCTACAGGCATATGCCACTCAGGGGTAGGCTTACCTTCTAATATACTTCTTATTCTACCAAAAACTTGTTTCATTTTTTTTCTAGGGGTTAAATCCATGCCCCAATTTAAATGGGACTTATGTAATCCAGCATTCATTTTTCCATATGTGGCTAGTACTACTCTTCTATTTAGGACATGTTTTATATCCTCGTCATTAACTTTTTTACGTTTACCTGCTACAGTAATCTCGCCTGTGTATAATCCTAAATCTTTCTCTGGTATTCCTAACCCATGTAAAATTTTATATGCATACTCTAAGTGGTCTATAAAGTCAGATACTATCAGGGGGTTTCTCCCTTCTTTATACACCTTGTAAATCAACTCACAAAAGTGCTCAGTACGTTTTTTATCTTTGGAAACCTGTCTACAGTGGCTTTTATAATCTTTACCAGAAAGAAGTTTTTTTGCTTTATATGAATGTAGGTAAATAGTTAATGGCATTACTTCGCCCTTAGAAGTAGCTCTAATAGGTCCTATGTGTAATTTTAAAGCTTTTTCCGCTTGGTCAGTTCTGTTAGGGGTGGCAGTCATCCCTAGCCTAGCAGTGGCATAACATTTGCGCAAAGCTAATATGAATTTTTCAGTAGCCATAGTCTCGACTTCATCTAAAATCCAGTAACCGAAAGATTTGTAATATTTTTCTGGATAATCACACATTGCTACTGTGTGTATAGTGCTTATGCAGATAGGGGCATTCATATTAAAATTACCCTTGCCTCTTACCTCTGCTATATGGTTTGGTTTTAAACCCAACAAAATTGGTATTTCTTCCTTCCATTTATTTAATATTGGGATATTAGGTACTACTATTAAGGTTCTATAACCAAGCTCAGAAGCTACAGCAAGTGATGAAGGTGTCTTACCTACTCCAGTAGTTCCTACAGCAAAGCACCCATAATTAGAGTCTAAAACAGATAGTATATCTTTAACAAATTGTTCCTGTCCAGCAGCAGCTTTAGGGTGGTTTGGGTCTATCTTTTTCTTTGGGGAGAAAATCATGGTCCCAGTACTAGTATAATCCTCGAACTCTAAATAACCCATAACACCAGGTTTTAAAGTCCATTCAATAGGTAGACCTATATGGCTTTGGTAAGTTTCATCATCGTAGTTGTATATGACTTTATATTCAGTACTACGATATTTTTTGGTTCTGTACGTTAAAAATCTTTTTAAATAACTAACGTGATCTTCGTTAGTATATCCCCTAGGTCTTATGTCCCTCAATTTATCATATGGGACATAAGCTAGGTTGCTAATAAAAGGTTTATTAGTAGGGGGTTTTTTAGGCATCCTCGAAGCCTTCAAAGTCACTATCTTCACTGTCTTCTAACCCAGAGTTAAGTTTCTCTTCTGCTTCAACTGCTTTTTTATCTACACCTTTCTTTAAGGATTTTTTTCTACTTCCTTTAGGTTTTGGGGGTACTGCTTCCTCTTCCTCTAAAGATATATCTTTATCTAAAGTTTCTTCTTCTTTAGTAGCTACTGCTTCATCTTCTAAAGAAACATTTTCCTCTAAAGATACTTCATCTTCGCCATCATCTTCAAAGTCACCTATAGAAACATCTTCTTCCTCAAAAGAATTTTCATCGTCTACTAATGAAGCTACAAAATTAACTGAAAACATTCTTTTAGCTTCATCTTTAGTTAACTTATTAGTCATTTCTCTATAGCAGTTTAAAGGAGATACAGCCCAATTATGGTCATGTACCTTAACTAAATCTGAAGTTAATTCCCCATCCTCTATAAATTCATCTTCACCGTTTTTACCTATATTCTTATACTTCATCCTAGGTGTAGGTTGCATTTTTTTACCTAACTTCTCAAGAATGGATTCTTTAACCCACTTTCTCATTACAAAAGAGTCCCCATCTTCATATAGGTGAGTTAATTTACCTACTCTTGCTGCCAGATCTCCAGTACCACGCTTTAATTTAAGTAACATACCTCTAATAGTGCCTTTTTCTTCATATCCACTTTTTAGAAGCTTGACTAATCTGGTGATATTGCTATTTTCGTTAGAAAGATCAGTTTCGTGGAACCTTAATAACTGTTTATGATATACTTTTTCCCCATCATCTTTTGTATAAATAGGGGCTAAATCTAGAGAAGCCAGTTTTCCTTCTTTGCTAAGACTAAAAACAACTGGTAAAACAGTAAGTCCTACAGTAGTCCCTACTTTACCTACTTCATATCCAGGTCTAGACCCTGGCTCACAAAGGGGGCAATCCTTTCCAAAACAAGCATGATAGAAAGTATCTTTAAAAGATAAAAGACCGTTTCTCCTAGGGGTTATCTTATGCTCCTCTTGACTATAAAAACTCTCTTTAATGTCTTTATCCAATATTATTACCCCTAATTCCTGACCTTTCTGTAAGGAAAAGTTGTTATTATTGAAAAACTTAATATCGTGACCGTGCTTAGATCTTAAAGCCTCATTTTTTTTCTTTGAGTGGTCTCTTTGTAAAGATTGTTTTTTGTCTCTACTTATCTTACTTTCTATATCATCAATGTTTAGCATTAATCTATTGCTCCTTTTGTATTAACTAGTTTAGCATTATCAATTATAGCATAAACTTGGTCTTTAGTTAAATAGTCTGGATCTTCTACAGGGTTACCGTCCTCGTCTTCTGGGTATCTTACTACATAAGTAGGTAATCCATAAAAAGCTAAATGTTTTAAAGCAGGTAGTTTTTTAGTTCCTTCATGGACTGCTCTTATGCCTGCCGTATCATTATCTAACAACAAATATAAAGGCATACCTAAGCTTATAAGAACCTCTCTTTGAGGTTTAGTTACAGAAGCCCCCATACTAGATAATATATTATAATCTTTATCCAAACCATATTCGTGAAGAAGAGTATAGAAAAATAATCCTTCTGCTAATATTATTGGCTTACGTTTATTTAGTTTATGTATACCTAATAAAGTCTTTTTAATAGCTGAGTTGGGTGTAGTCCACATGCGTAAATTATCATCTTTTTTAATGCTTCTACCACTATGCCCTAATAATTGACCTCTTTGGTTGTATATAGTAAATATAACCCTCTCGAACTCAGGGTGATATCTTAGGTCAATCCTATCCATGGTTTCTCTAGTTATGTTTCTACTTGCACAATAATCAATCGCTTTTCTATGCAAAGATGCTCTAGGTAAGATCCTATCATAAAGCTTTGCGCGTAAAACCATATCGGTTTTTTCTAAAGGTTTAAACTCTTTCATTAAATCAGACCAATCTACATCCACTAAGTCAAATAAATATTTACTATCCCCAGTGACTTGTAAAAATGTCTGTGCTATATTATCCAACTTACCAGTAGTTCCACAAGACCTACAACCAAATAAATTCACACCGTTTACATTATTAATCTCAAATGAAGGTCTATTATCTACTCCGTTTTTATGTGTCCATTTTGCAAAAGGGCATTTTGCTTTTATACCATTACTTGTAACGGACACATCTTCTAAATTTAATATTTCCTCTATACTTGACATAAGTTACAAAACTCTGGCTTTATAGCCTTTAATGAGTACTCCTCTTTATCGTTATCATAATTAAAATAATCACCAATATTATCAATATCATATTCTAATGCTAATTCCCCAGACTTATCCTTAGATAGCTCAGATAGTAAGTAAACATCTGCCCAGTTCTGCCCTAAATCTGCCTCTGCCGAAAATGGTACTGGGGATTCAATACCGAACAACTCCTTAAGTGGGACATTTTCCATATAATATTTAATATAGCATGCATATTGAACAGCTTTTTCTATAGGGACATACATATATAAAGCATCATGTATAAAATTAAATATTTGCACTTCATCTGGAAAATCTCTCTGTATATAATATAGGGCTAATAAGCCCATGTCACTACCAAACTCTTGGATTCCTGAATTTATCGCATACCTTTCAGCCGCTAATCTTACCCATTTGTCGTGAGATTTTATACCATCCAAATGTCTAATACTTCCGTGTAGAGATCTAACCTTGCCGAATGCATGTGCTTCTTTTTTCTTTTCTTCTTGCCAAGTACCTATACCTGAGTAAGTCTCGTTAAGTAATACTTCTCTTATAATTTCAGCCTCTTCTTCAGTGAAGTCTAAATCGTATAATAATTTAGCGTATGTGACAAACCCTTTAGGTAATAAACCATACATAAACCCAAAGATAATAGCTTTTGCTTTTTTCCTGTAACCTTTTCTTTCAGCCTTATCTATCTTTCTAAACTCTTCTAAAGTAATTCTTAATACAACTTCAGCAGCAGTAGTACTATGTATATCACCGCCACTGTTGTAAATCTCTATCATTGCTCTATCACGAGCTGCCCAAGCAATTGCTCTTAGTTCCATTTGGGAATAATCCAAACCTAATAGGGCGCACCCTTCTGGGGCTACTATAGAACGTTTAAACAAAGTTGCTAGTTTACCTTGGCTAGGTGGGTTTTGCATATTAGGGTTTTTGCAGTTAGAGTTATGTGATACTATACCGTTCGCTACATAACTATGATCTTCTTCTACTTCTAAATCATAAGTCTGCACTGGTTCTTTTCTATAACGCTCTATTATAGAAGTTATTTTCCTTTCTACAAATTTTCCTTTCTCTAATACCTTTAATCTATCGCCTAACCTTAATTGTTTAATTTGTTTCCAAGTTCCATCGTGGATCATCAACCTATGCTTAGGTGTTCCAACAACAGTCTTATTGTCTACAGTGGTTACTCCTACTACATGTTTTTTACCGTTATCAAATACACCTATGACTTTTTTAAACTTACCTGTATGTGTTAATACCTCGTCACCAATCTTAATATCTTCTATAGCTTTAGTACTTCTCTTTATTTTTACTTGAGTTCCAGCTATTAAACACCTGCCTGTCTTAGTATGTATATTATAATTTGGGTGTATTCTATACTCGTTCTTTTTTTTAACTTGTCTTATATGCTTCCAAAATCCTGTGTTGTCTTCTCTACTACCTGTATAAGTAGTACTCAGTTTTTCTAGTTTAGAAAACTCGCAATATAAATCTACAAATTCATACCCATTATTCTTAAAGAACTTTATGTGATCATTAACTGATAAAGAAGGTATCTTAACCTCTTTATTCATACTAGATTTCTCGTACTTAAAAGGGGGTAAGTTTAATCCGTCTTCAGTAAATAAGTAATCTCTTAACATATCTTGGTTACCTAATCTAAGAGGGTCTTCTTTCATACCCTTTTTACCAAACATATATTTTCTTAAAACTTTTTCAGTCATCAAAGATAAAAGGGTGTCTGTCTTTTCTTCTAACTCGGTTATATATTGTTTAGATATCTTATCAAAGTACTCAGTATCTACACAAATACCATTTCTTTCCATTTTAAAAAATGTCTGTATAGCTCTCATCTTAACTTTTCTAAATACATTAAAATTCTTATAATCTTTTTTAGCCTCTTTTAATAACACTTTGGCTAATCTAAAAGTTGCATCTGTATCACCACCTGCATAATCTATCATTTCTGCTGGATGCTTCTCTATCATATTAGATTTATCTGTTTCTCTATTGAAAGAATCAGCGTATCCCGCAAGCTCTTTTACATAAATCTTAGTGGCATTATCTAAGGACTTACTAGGTAAATTTTCATTTATAGACCATAATAATTGCAGTGTATCACAACATAATCCTTTAGTTTCATGACCGTGGTTCATAGCCATGTGCATATCAAATTTTATGTTATGTCCAATAATCTTTACTTTAGGGTCTTCTATTAAAACTTTCCACTGATCCCTAATCTTACTTAAAATAGATTCATAATCTATCTCATACTCTTGGGTAATACCGCACATACTATCTATAAATTTAAATATTTTATCTATAGCATCAATAAAATATTCTGGGTAGTAGTCTGAAGTTACTGGGGACATTATGCTAGAGTCTTGCTTATAGGTAAGCTGATACATAAATGCATGGTTTTTTGTCCAATCTAGCCCTGTGGTCTCGGTATCAAAAGCAATAAACTTAGGTTTTTTTTCTATTACATCGGAAATATCTATAGACCATATATAATCGCCTTTATAGTCTGTTAGTCTTTCATTAAACTCATAGTTATTATCTACAAGTTTTTTAATCATTTCTATCTGAGCTTTAACTAGTTGAATAGAATCCCTAAACGTTACTGCGTTATATAGGCTACCAACTCCTATGATAGGGGCTTCGTACATGGCTAATTTTCTAAGTATACCTTCATGTTCGCCAGCTTTTAAAACCGTACCAAATGCTTGTAGAGATGCATATTTAGAAACATAGATTAAGCACTTAGGTTTAAATTGTTTAAAAACAGACTGGAATTTATTGTGCTTTTCTAATACAAATTCTTTAGCGTCCCTCTCAACCTTCTTTATGAAATAAGGTATTTCTGGGCAACTCATTATAAAAGAAGTTTTTTTTATATTAACTCCTGCTTTCTTTAAAGAAGATAATAATATTTGCCCTTCTTCCCTTTCTATAAATTCAGCTATAGTGCCATTCATAGGCTCTAAAACTACTAAAACATCGCAATTCTTATTCCCAAAGTATCTCATAATAAGTTACTTATGTCCTCCATTACTACATCTTCTTCTCCAGAATCATCCCCTGTATACTCTTCTTTAATAGAATGAAACTCAATTGTAGATGTATCCAATTCTCTTTTAACATAAAAAATAGTTCCTGCTCTTAACGCTCTACGTCCTTTAGTTACAGTCATTTCAAACAAGTTGGAATTAGACTCACAAACTCTTATCTCCATAACCAACGATGAGTGTCTTACTAAAGTCGAACCCCCTGCTACGTTACCCATACTAGCAGATTTTGTTTGTCTATTTTCGTTAATATTTTGTGTGCTACATACCATGGGTATTTTGTACTTTTTATTGATACCTTTAAGTTGGTCTATAACAGCTTTTTGTAACTCCCAGCTATTATTGCTTTTAGTGCTGCCGTCATCATCCATTAAGTATATGCCGTCAACAAAAATAGCATCTGGTTTATATAGTTGTATAGCTGCGTGTAAGTCTCTAGTTCCATATCTTAGGTCTCCATCAACAAATATTATTGGTGGTTTATCTTTAAACTCTTCAACCAATCTTTTAGCCTCGTGGAACTGTCCTAAGTTTAACTTACCAGTCATAACCATATCAGCACTTACTTGAAGCATTAAAGCAAGCGCTCTATCTGCTGTTTCTTCTTTAGACATCTCCATATCTATGTATAAAAGTTTTCTACCTGTTGCATGTGCAGCAAACATCATATGCATCATCATCCAAGACTTACCAGTACCGCTAGGTGCGTGGACTGTTACTAAGTCTGTGGGCATAACTCCTAAAAACATAGCATCAATAGGCCCTAAGCCCATTGGCATACCAATTAACCCTGTATTTAACTTATTCTCATGCGCCCTCTGTAAGGCTTTCTCAATATTAGAGGACATATCACTGTAGAAATCACTCTCTTTAAGAATAGCTATTTCATTTGCTACTGACATAAAATATTGAGATATCTCGTCTGCGTTTAGTAGTGCTACTTTCTCCTTATTTTCTGTGACTTCTAAAACCTTGACTCTGGCATACCTATCTAACACACCTTCTAAATAAAAGCTTGCTGGCTCTAATTCTTTCTTTATTAGTTTATAATCTTTTTCTTCTAACGTTTCTCTTAAAGGTAAACAAGAAAAATTTCTATAGTGCTTCTCTAGCTCATAAAATAATTCTTTCTCCTCGTCTTTAATAAATAAATCTTCAGATAATCTACAAAAAACATCTAAATCTCTATTTTGTATTATTGAATTTAATAAAAAAGTCCCCTGTGTTGTTAACTTACTCAATACTCTAATCTCCCTGCACTTAAGACTTTCTTAAACCATTTACTATATAAACTATTATTTATGGTTTGTGTAGCTGACTCATAATATGGTAACACTAAGCTATTGCCATTATTAAGCCAATGTTTATAAAAATATTGCAAAGAAGTTATTTTATCTTCTATCTCCTTGGTTTCATCAAAAAAATCTATAACGAATAAAAAGTCTACTCTCTTTAAAGTATCTGGATGTTCTATGTCTTCTATAGTTATTTGTTTGGATAAAATGTCTTGACACATTATAGCTTTGTATGAATCATAAAAAGATTGATTTATCAATGTCTTAGCAAATATGTATGAAAATAAATAAAAATATTTTATATCGTCAGCTCTCACAAACAATATTTTACTAGGGTATACTATGGAACTAAAATTCTCTATATCATTAAAAAGTTTAACAGATTTTTCTGCATAAGTATATTTACTTAATTTCAAATCTTTGATATTAGTGTCAATTAATAACCTTTTCTTTATAGCTTTATCTTCTATCATAGTCTTATAATTTGTGTTAAGTGATTATAACACTTTTTAAACCTTAATAAGTTCTCTTGTTTATCTAAATAATTATCTAAGACTTGTCCTTTAACCTTTATTGGGCTAGCTTTTGGACTGATTAAAATACTTTCTAAATAACTTTTTTTAGGCGTAAGTTCCTTAAAATCAAGGGAATGTGGTATTTTAGTATTTGGAACTTTATGTGTGTGTTTGGCTATTCTTTCTAAGGAATCTGGGGTTGCGGATCTCTCTGATAATAATGCTTTTAACCTCTTATTTTCAGCAGTTAAGTCCTCAATTCTTTTGTGTAGTAACTCATCTTTTGTTAGCATTTGCTGTTGTAGAAGCTTTTCTTTATATTCTACCTCTTGCTTTAAAACCTTATTATTTCTTAATACCCTGCTAATCTCTTCCTTGTCTTTATTTAAATACTTACTTTTTGTACACCTAGCAATAGCTTCTCTAACTGGTATACCTTTTAGAACTAAGTCTACAATTTGGTCATGTATTATATCTCCAGTGTAGTAATACATTTTGGATTCATCATAATAGCAATCCAAAAATATAGTTATTACTCCTTTTGAAGAGAAAAAATTTATATTGAATGTGTCTAAGTTTTCTTTATCATTAAATCTACTAGTTATTATAGGTTTCCAATTCTGTACACAAAAGTCAAAAAAATCTGGTTTTATCTGTGTGCTAACTAAAAAATCTGCTATGTGGCAAAAACAATGATAGGTATCTTGGTTAAAAACAGTTCTTGTAAACTTTTGCCAAGATTTTAAAAAATAAGTGTAAACCATATTAGGCGTCAAATTAGCAGGATTGAAACTATCCTCAGAAGGTAGCACTACCTTCATAACTTCTGGTTTGTGCTTGTAAGTACTCTTTTGTTTTTTCTTTTTTGGTTCTCTCAAGAGTTATTCCTAATTCAGTTATTTTTTTTCCGTCTTTTATCCTCTTAAAATTTATAACATACCCAACCATAAAAAATTCTTTTTTTAATTTTTCAAGCCCTTTATCAAAACAAAATTTATTAAAGTTTTTTTTGTATATTATCTTGAGAAAATCTTTTACCTTTATGCTTTGAGATTTACCGTTTAACAATAAGTAGCAAAGTAAATTTAATGCTTCGCATGAAATTTCTGAAAGCAAAGATATTTCAATGGTTATATAGTGCCTGCTAGGTAATATACACTTAGAGTAAGCACTCTTATTTAACAAAACCTCGAACTTAGCCTTATTTTGGTTAAACCTATCTACAAGCCCCAAGGTTGAAAGTTTTTCAAGGTCACCTAGTAAGTATTCCTTTTTACTACTAAAAGTATCCTGACGGGCAACGCAGATGCCTCTACGTGAGTTTTCTATCGCTTCGATATATAAATTTCTTAAAAGAGTTAAATTTTGGTGGTAAAAATAAGCTTTGTTTTTTTCTCTTAAAACTACAGCACATGCCAAAAAAGTTCTTAGAACGCTCTTTCCCTCGATTATAACCCTGTCAAAAATTGATTTTTCGACTTTGATCTTTTCTGCCATACCTCATATTTTAGCACAGGGTATGGGTTTTAGCTGTAAAAATTACTTTTTCACAAGATCGCTGTATTTTTTGAAATAGTATAATTTCCCAGTCTAATGCTACTTTCAAGGGTTGATTTATTGGAAAAGAGGTTGTTTTTGCCAATAGTTTACTAACTATAACTATATATTTATATTACTAGTTATATATTAATATTAAATATTATATATATATATTAATATACTATTGCTAAAAGTGGTGAAAAAAACCTGAATAGTTTTACCTGTGGTGCAAATACAAAGATTTCAATCTTGTGAAAAAGTAATTTTTACTTGTGAAAAAGTAATTTTTAGGTTTTTTAGCTAAACTGACTTTTATGCTAAAATGGGTTTTATGAAAAAGCTTATTTTTGACAAAAAAAATGTTTTAAATTTCCCTTGCACTGATCTAAATTATGTTGCTTCGGAGTTGAAAAAACACAAGGAAATAAATTCGTATTATCTTTACTTCGAGGAGAAAGAATATATTTTTAAATCAGGCAATTTGTTACCTAAAGACAAAGTCGAAAGAGTGAAAAATTACGCAAGTGTTTTTAATAAATTAGTTGGTTTACAAAAAGATATTTTAGTTTTTATAATCACAGATAAATATGAACTTGGGTTAAAAGAATGCTTAAATAATATTGCCAATACTAAAGTTAAAGCAGTTCTTGTAGGTATAGAAGATCCAGAATATAAAAAAGTTTATTTGCCTGAACACCTAGATAATTTTTTAACCTTAAAATATCCTGTTAGCCCTCTGGTACATAAATTAGAAAAAAACTTAGATATTATAGGAATGGAAGGGTTGTCTAAATGGCTGCAAAGAAGGGTGAAAGCAATAGATATGAATTTATCATTAAGTATTAAGGGTATATCTGTACTAGGAGTACCTGGAACAGGTAAGACTGTATCTGCACATAAATGCGCCCAAGCCTTGAATAGGCCTCTATACTTATTAGATATACACTCTTGCTTAGATAAGTTCCAAGGAAATGCTGAAAAAAGTATAGACATAGCACTAGAACAACTAAAGTTTTATGGTAAAGTAGTAGTTTTAGTTGATGAGGTAGATAAAATGTTCAATAGTGATTTACAAGACACCTCATCTGTGCAAAGAGTATTGAAAAAGCTTTTATCTTTTATGGATAATAACGATAACATATTTTTTGTTGTAACTGGAAACAATATAGAAACTATACCTAAAGAGTTGATAAGAAAGGGCAGACTTGATGATTATTTTTACATTTCTAGACCAACCGAAAAACTTATAAAAAACTTTATTATAAAAAAAGTTGAAACTTATAATTTACCTAAAAAATATCTAAACAAAATTAAGGCTAAGCTAAAACCATCCCTTGATAACCTAGTTAAGTTTATGGAGGATTCTTGTTATCTATATACAGATATAAAATCATATCTAGACGAATTAGTTTTAGATCTTATTAATGAAGAGAGCATAGATTTACACAGTATAGCCAAAAAAATAATATCTAGTTATGGTAGGTATAAAGAAGATTATGATAAAATAGAGGAATGGAGTAAAGACAATGCAAGAAACGCTAACTGATCAATTAGAGAACAAAGTATTAATTGAGGCAGTTTCTGGTAAGCTAGATAATATCCATTGTTCTTTCTCACTTTACAGCAAGGATAAGAAACTTGATTACGAGGAATTTGTACACAACCAAACTTTTATAGGAAAGATAAAGTATTATAACCTTTTGGTTGATGAAAAAACCATACTAAAAGTAAAAATAGTAGATAAGAATCTAGGATTACCTATATCGAATGAGTTTACTTTTTTATGTAGTGATAAGTTTTGTTTTAACGAGTTAATATATAATAATAGAGACCAGTTTGCTTTTTATGGTAAGTTTGGGCTTAATAAAAAACTTAGTGATTTTGACGAAGATCTATTTTTGTTTGGTAAATATAGTGCAACTCTATTCGACACCAAATAAACTTTCATCTTCAGGGTCTAGTACTTTTTGTATTTGTGGATTACTTTTGTCTCCTTTTATATTATTAACTAAAGTATAAGAAGCAGTTAACTCACCTTGCTTCTGATAAGAATAAACTACTTTGCTTATAATATATGTTCTATTAATAACATCCCTAGGAAAACCAGTAACCTCTACTTTATTTTCAGCAGGTATTCTAAACATAGGCTCTAAACTTAAAGTGAAATTTATATCTCCCCTAACTATCTGATTAAGGGCAGCATTAGCTCGTTGTACTGCCTCGTCCCTAGATCCCATAACCTCTAATAATTGCTTAGATGGACTTCCTTCACCTACGGTTAGTATAGCCATATCTTCCTCCCCGTCTTCATTAGTTATGCGATAGTATACCTGTACGCTTTTGAAAGTTTCTTTATCATCTTGTTCCCAATTATAATTTAATACTTCCCTTCTATTTATAGGTAAAATAGGTAACTCTACTTCAGGTTGGTGTACTAAGGTGTCTGGTGCTCTCCTAGAAAAGAGTAGTGTGTTATTCTGTACTTTAAATAAGGCATCGTGTTCTTGCCCCAAATCAAATAATAATCTTTGATTGGATATCCCGTTCTGGTCTTTATTGACTAATACGTTATAAAAGTAAGGCTCTATTCTAGCAGTTAACCCAGATTCTTTAGCTACTCTATCTACTATGAAACCTACAGATTTATTTATAAAGCTTCTAGTCTTATTTTGTAATAAAGATGTGTTTGTTGATGCACTTTTGAATATTAAGTTAGCAAAATCATCACTTGTATCACCTGTGTAAGATATCTTAGAAAGGGCATAAGTACCTATTAAGAATAAGCCCGTTTCTTGAAACCCTAATTGTAAAGTAACTTTAGTACCTCGCTCTGGGTGTTCAAAATTATTATCTTCATATATGGTTACTATTAGTACATCATTTTTTTGCCCAGATTCATCTGTAGCAGTAATTTTTTGAACCCTACTCATAATTTCAGACATTTCTTCGTCTGCACTATTTCTTAAACTATATGCTGGTGTTAACGCCATACTTTAATCCCAAAGACTTACTTGTTGCAAATCTCCATCTCTAGTTAAATTTAAATCTGGTAAGTTTATCTCTACCCCAGCAGGTAAAACGGTATCATAGTCCAGTAGTTGTGGGTTAAACTCAAATAATTGCTCAGTAGTACCACGCTCATAACCATAATTTTTTTTAGCTATATTATCAAGCATATCGCCATCTTTAGTAGTATATATTCTCATTATGGTATTATAAAGTCCTCCACTCTATTAGCTATCTGCGATATACCTCGTAACGTCTCCCTTGACCTAGCAACTATAAAGTCATCTTGCGTAACTTCTAATACTTGGAAATCTAAAACAGTGTTGATAGTATCTTTACTCGCTTCTAAATCTTTCTTAAGTTGCAAAGTGAAATCTTGCTCTACTGGAACTCCTAACTGATTATATTTTTGGCTAGTAACATTAAGTTCCTCCATAACCCACTTACCCATATTTCTGCCTAAACCATCAATATAGTCATAAGGGATTTTAGCATCACCCATTCTTTTTAACTGCTCTAGAGATTGGTTCCCATATAAGTTGTTTATTAACCTAACTGAATCTAGGCTTAGACCAAACTCACTAAAGTCATGTAATATTTTTCCTGTTAGTATTTTTATAGGTGCTTTAGTTCCGGCATTCCTCAAAGTATCTTGCCCATATAAGAGCTCACGATCTTTCCAAGACCACCTATATCTATCCGTAGACTGTTGAAAATTAGTCGTGTCTGCTTGAAAATAAAAATTACCTAACCTAGCTACTGGCATTAATACAAAGACCCTCCTACCATTACCGAAGAAGGTTGACCTGCTGCTAATACAGAAGAATCTTTAAAAGACTTAAATTTAAGATCTTTCAATACCTCTTTAACTTTATCTGCTAATTCGTTATTATCTGCACCTTCTTTTGTTGTTATATTTATTACATAACTATCGTTACTAGTAACATTTTGTAGTTGGTTACTAAACGATGTTAATTCATTTAATACTTTATTCTTTTTAGAAGCCATTTGTTGCTCCATTAGGGAATATTCTTTATTAGGGTCTGCCGAGGTATAACTCAAATTAGATGGGTCAATACCCAAGAAATTTTTAGTTTGATTCTCCTTATGCTTTTTAAAAGCTTTATAGCCAAAGTATCCAGCAGCGCCTATCGCGGCAGTGCCTGCTATCCAAGGCAAAGCTGGTCCAGCTATTGCAGCCCACATACCCATTGCTAGGTTTCTTATGTTGGTTATAGTTGAAGCTAGGAATCCCCATTTACTAACATTAAATAAACCACCCATCGCAGCCGTATTAAATAATATAGCTTCACCTGTAAGGAATTTCATAGTAGCTTTTAATAATTGGATTTTTATTACCACATCTACTACCCCCATACCTAATCCACCAAACACTCTAAGTACATTACCTACAAGCATTTGTGTAGTTCCAACTGCTAAGTTGAAAGCACCAAAACCAACTATCATTGCAGGGAGGTGTCTGGCTATTTTCTGTCCTATAGGGTCTTCTCGTAAGTACGTGGTAATATTTTTAATTACCCCAGAAGCGTCTTTGAGCATGGAAACTAATGCTTTACCACTTTCACCTTCAAAAAAGACTGTATTGGCTAATTCTCTTATATTCTGTACTAGAATAGAAACTTGTTGACCTGCGGTATTCATAGTTTCTGCTACTTGCTTATTTATTAAATCTTGCTTAGCAGCAGCCCTTAGATTATCTAACTCTTCTGAGTATTCTCTTAAACTCTTTTTACCTTCAGATACTACGTTTTCTATGGCTGTAATAGCTTCCCCACCGAAGACCTCTTTTACAAAAGCCTTAAATGCCCTCGGGGTAGTTTTTTCTTTAATCTTAACCAACTCTTCTAGCGCAGTTTGCATTCCCTTAAATCTGCCAAAGTCATCATAAATATCAAAATCTACACCTACTCCATATACCGGATCAGCATAAGCAGCTATAGTATCTTTCATTTTTTTAGTAGGTGCTGCTAGTCTAGCAAAAGAGGTCTTTAAAGCTCTAGTTGCTAACCCACCTTTTAACCCGGATTTACCAACTAAGGTTATGAAAGCTAAAGCATCCTCTAATGTAGCATTGCCTCCCATGGCCTTAAAAGAAGGAGCTAGATACTTCATAGATTCGTTTAAATCTGATATACTTATAATGGAATCGTTAGCCGCTTTTTGAACCATGTTCATAGCATCTCTAGCCGTAATTCCAGCACGTTTCATATAACTCCCAAATGCTGATTGAATCTGGGATAAAGAAGTTAAAGCTACTTCTGGAGATTCCCCAGAACCTACAGCCATATTTACCATGGTATCTAAAAACCCGCCTTGAGTCTGGTATGAATAACCAAAACCTGCTTTTTGTAAACCTAAAGACAGATCAGCAATTTTAGAAACACTTAACCCCCTAGTAATAGCTAAATCTCTTATTTTATTTCTTAGATTACCTCTATTAAATACCTCCTCGTCATTTTGAGCAGTTATTAAAGCCATAGTTTTTTGTAAAGCCATAGGCTCTTTAAAAAAGTTGTGCATACCATAAAGCATTGCAGAGCCCGCCCCAAAGTTCATAAAACCTTCACTAATCATCCCATGACCAGCTCTTTTCATTCCTTTGAACATACCAGCAGCTTTCATTCCTCGTTCCCTTATGCTAGCTATTTTATTTTGGTATTCTAGTTGTCTATTTAAGTTTTTCTGCTCATTAGCTACATTTCTTGTGCTAATACCATATTCTTTTAAAGTGCGTTCTGTCTTAGATAAAGTATCTTTTTCCCTATTTAAACTTCTATTTATTTCGTCTACTTTATTCTTAAGTTGCTTTTGTTTCGTAGCAGCCTCTAAGCTAGCGCCAGAAAATTTCTTCAACTCTTCTTTGGCTTGTTTATATTCTTTTTCTAACTTATTAACACTTTGTTGTACTTCTTTGTACTTTTTAGTAGCGTTTACGGCAGATTCTGTTTTTGATACTAATTTATCAAATTTCTTAACTACTTTTTCCGCTTTATCGAAAGTGGGGAAGAAGTTTTTGGCAAATACTGCCCCTATTCTTAGCTGTATTCGGTTATCTGATCTCAATTATTAGTACACTCACTTATTATTAAGCTTTTGTATTTCAGCCCATTGTTGATCATACGCCTCCTTTTCAGTTTGGTTTTCGGTCTTTAGCTGCAACTCTAAATTACCTACCCAAACATCCAATTCTTGGGGAGACATATTCATATAATCAGTGTACGTCCAATTTAAGGTTCTGCTCAAATAGAGTATCTTATCTTGTATTAAGATCCAATCTTGCTCTCTAATGAGCTGGTTACTAAAAAAAAGGCTGTTATTAATTTTTGTACATCTGGATCTTTAAGCTTCTCTAATTCCTTAGACCCAGCACTACCTAAACATAATTTATCTACCCCAGTACTTACTGCAAAAGATAATATATCTAATACTTTTTGTGGGTCTGATAGATACAGTGTGTTTAGCTCGGTATCTTCGTCAAATACTATACCTTTTTTCTTTAAACCTATTCTATCCCCTACAGATAAGGCGTTTACTACAAGCTTATCTACTTCTGTACTATCTATTAAATACTTTTTAGTTAGAGGCACTTCTTTAAAAGTCTCTATATCTACAATATTAACTCTTTCTTCTAAAGCACTATAATATTCTTTTAATTTTTGTTTAGCCTCTTCTTGGGTCATAGGCGATTCAGGTATTAAGTCATTCATAAAGTAATTATACTCACATAAAAAACAACACCCCAAGAAGGGGTGTTGACAACAAAGGAGGAAAATACTATATGTATCTACTAATTATTATACTACGTTTGGTCACCAACGTTCAAAATTCTTCTAATATTTTGAGCTTGGTCTATTAAACCAACTACAGTTTGGGTTCTAGGAATATTTAACTCTTTTATAATTTTTTGATCAAAGATTTCAGTATACCTTTCTAAATTTATCATAAATTTATACTCACCTAAACCTTGCCCATTTTCTACAGTACCTTTGTCCTCACCGTATACTAAACCAAAACCTTCGTGGTAATAAGTATGTTGACTTCCATCATCAGATTGAACGTATTCTCTTAAAATGATAGTTTGCCTAGTATTAATCATGGATAACACTTCTGGGTTTATATCAAATAAAGTTATTTCAAACTCTAAGATCTCATAACCAGTAGGAACCTTAATTGGGGCTTCCCTACCTGCGGGTCTATATTCTTGAACTTGCATAGTGAGGTTAGTCCTTACCGCACTTTTAGC
The DNA here is from genome assembly GCA_013215215.1 of Cognatishimia sp. Classification (GTDB taxonomy): domain Bacteria; phylum Pseudomonadota; class Alphaproteobacteria; order Rhodobacterales; family Rhodobacteraceae; genus Cognatishimia. The sequence continues at coordinate 71,033 of JABSOU010000001.1, forward strand.
TTTACCTGTTAAATCTTCTGTACCAACAGTGATTGTAAAGTTTTTACAATGTCTACTACCTGCAACCATATTATACTAATGCCTCCGTAAATTCTGTTAAATAACCGTTCTGCAAAGTTGTGTTTAATATGATCTGTTGAGCAGGGCTAGCTATAGCCACAACTACGTTAAAGAATATTCTTCCAGATAATAATGATTCCGGTGTGTTCTTGTCTGCACTAGCAGGCCATACATCCCCTGAAAGAAGTAAACCTTTGCCTGGGTTACCTATTAATGTATTAATTTCTGATTTTAAAGCTGCTGTAACTGCATCTACATATCCAGAACTTATATTTCTATCCACGTAAGATTCAGCTTTTTTAGCAAGCTTAACTCTAGTCTCATCTAATGCTCTTTTAACATTTATGAACCTAGTTTGCAAACCACTATCTGAAGTACTGTAGTTACCCCATACTTTATACCCGTTGTTGTTAACTATAGTAGCTACTGCATTATCGTTAAAGTTTAAAAAGTTAGCATCTGTATTAGCAGAATCATCAAATACTGCAATACTGAAAGAAGCAGGTTTTGCTAATCCTTCTACACCATTAATAGTTCTATTAGAAGGGCTGTTAGCAACCCCACCCTCTAGAGCATCCAAACCAGCTATAACACCCGCTACACTAGCAGCAGAAGGTCTAGTAAGTAACTGACCATTAATAGTTTTTTTGATGAACCCTAAACCAATAGCGTATATTCTTTCACTAGCGTTATTGAAAGCCCAAGTAACTGCATCTTCTTTATTAGTATTAGGGGTATCACTAACAACTATGGTTCCGCAAGTATTAGCTAAAGTTAGTAACTTAGTTGTTACTGGGTTAGCACCTCCACCTTGAACTAATTGGTGTGTAAAATCTGGAGCTAGTAAAACACCTTTGTTTAAAGATATGTTTAACAACCCAGGTATATCTGTGATAAGTTCCGCACCTGTCTTAGTCCCGCCTGTGTTAGTACCTATAATCTCAGTAGCAGTAACGCTTGAAGCGTCTACTCTAGAGTAATCAACAGAAACAGTAGCTTTATATAAAAGTTTTCCAGTAGAAATTCTAGAAAGTATTCCATTGTCTGAATCTAGAGAAAAGTCTACATCCACTGCTAATGTAGCAGTATACTCAACTATAACATTAGCTTCAGATGCTATTCCAGCATCTAAATTTGTTATAACGTTTGCAGCGACTGAAAAGTCTGTGTCTAAAACATAAGTAGTTAAGCCGTCCGCACTCTTCACGTTGGTAACTCCAGTTATACCAGTAGGTAAGGTTAAAGTTCCATCTGGTGCAAACTTAGCTGGGGCTGAAACGTTAGTATCTAAGGTTAATAGTGATACGTAACCATTGCTTAGGTTGGCTTTATTGTTAGAACCAAATGTAGTAGATTCGTCTGTTATAGCTTCTACATCAGTTGCATCAGCAACATTTATTATTATAACTCTTGCTTGTGTTTGCTGATAAATATCATAAGCGTCTTTAGGGATACTGAACTCATCATCAGTTAATCTTCCAAATATTCTTAAAACTTCATCTAAATTATTGCATAGTGTCGGAGTATTTAGTGGACCTTTACCCGCAGTACCAATAAGTACTATAGGGGAAGGTGTCGTATTAATAGCTGGTCTAGCAACTATTTCTGTTGTTGAAGTGACTCCGTGATGATTTTGTACCATTATTTAAAATAACTCCTTAATTCTATAGTGAAAGTGTACGTTAACTTATTTTCCTGTCTATGTCGTATACTCTCTCATCTAACTTAGTAATTCTTTGAATGATTCTGCCTTCACATTCAAATACTTGTTCTCTCAATTTATCTATTTTTTGTTGAATATTTAATAGAGTTGCAAGCGTTGAGTTCATTTTCTCAACATTCATGATTAGATGGTTTATGCTCTTAGTAAGTATTGGGATATTCTCAGTAGCAGAATCTATAAATGAGGCCCAAGACTTAAATACTTTAGGTAACTCTGTTACCAGCAAATACCCCAGAATCCCCATGAACAGTAAACAAAATAAAAATATTATTAAAATAATCCAATTATCTACTAATAATAAAAATAAGCTTTGGATATAACCTACAGCATTTTCATTAACTTCCATGTCTATTAAATTCATCTCATAATAATTGTTCTTTACTGAGCCCAAGAACGTAAGTTTCTGAGATAAACTCTATCGGCTGGGTTAGGTAGTGTAGGTGTTAGTCTTATGGATGTAAGGTTTAAATTGTCCACTTCTGTAAGTCCTGTACCCTCAAATATTACTTCGGTAAAACCATCTGATAAAGGTACGGCAGACCCTACCTGTACTAAAGGTGTGTAATTATTTGGTGTAGTATCTTCTACAGCTACTTCAAAAGTTCCATTACCTTCTATTTTTACGTCTAATTTAACCCTAAAGGTAAAACTATCAGGGCAATAAAATCTAACAGAGTGCCTAACCCCAGTTAAAGCAATCTCAGCTAACTCCAATCTAGTATTAGGGAATAAAATAGGGCTTCTCTTATCAGTACCAGTTAAATTAGCAGTAACTTGAAAATCACCGTTTTGATACCCTTGAAGATTAGTAGGCGTAAAGTTGTTTATATCTACAGTACTAGCATCTGGCAAGGTTACCGTATATGTAATTTCTGTGTCAGGGCTTGATAAATCCTCGTGGCCCATGATCATAATATCTGTAATATTACTACCAGTAACAGTACCTAAATCCACTGCTTTTGTAGTAGCGGTATATGAAGCACCATGTATTTTAAATTTTAGGTCTCTGTTTTGCTCTACTGACCAAGCTGCCCCATTTGAAGAAGTTAATAAGACACCACTTGCAGGTTGTTTAGAAACTATAGCTCCACTAGATATATCTGGCTTACCCAACTCTGCTAAAGCTATAGTATAGTTTACATCTCTAGTTAATACTACAAAACAGTATTCTGTACCTGCTATGCAAGGAACTATAGCTTCAAAATCAAATCTAGTCCAAGTTCCAAAAGATTGTATGTCAGTTGCTTCTACAACAGACTCTGCAAAAACCTTACTACCAGGCTCACTACCAGAGTTAACATTGCGAATTTGAACTATTACTGGATCAGTACCAGAGCCTTTGTTTATGTCCAAACTTATAGCTGCTACGTCCCTACCCTCACTCAGAGTAAAAGTTTGCGCTATAGGTGCAAACAAGTCAGCCCCAGCAGTAGCTGTAATCTGTCGTAAGTCTTCTATTGAAAGATTAGGTTTATTTATGTAGTAGGCGGTATATTGTCTACCGTTATCTAAAGTTACTATTAATTGGTGTACACCAGCGGCTATAACCTCTTCTGGTATATCTAAATCAAAGTCTATGTCACCGTTTCCGTCTGCTGTTAATGGCATTTTAAATTATCCTTTGGCTCTTCTAACCCTTACTCTATTTGTACTTGTATTTATATTGGTTTGGTGCTTACCTAGCCTAACTTGAACTACTGAACTACCTGATTGTGCTGACCTTATAAAAGCTCTTTGAAGTTTTCTTTCAGCTTTATTACCGAGTTTAGTCTTACCTTTTACTGCAAGTGCAGCGTCTCTAGCAATGTCTATAGCAGACCTAGGATCTGGGTCAGGTATAGATATTGGTAAATCTCCTTGTATAGGTTGATTGGAAGGTACTGTTACTACTGGAGGTAAAGATGGAGTAGGCATCCACGAACTAGGTGCTGGATTTCTAGCGTTCACTATCAAACTGTTAACATAATCTTTAACCTCTTGGGTAAGCCTAATATCCAACCTTACAGGTTCTGGAGGTGTGTATGTAGCGTATGGGTTTATTCTGATAGTACTCGTAGACTGTCCTTGTACTACTATATCTTCTAAAGTAAAATCTAATGATTGAAAAGCTTTATTATTTTCATTAACTTCTTCTAATTCGTCTTTAGTAAGAGTTACTGGTAGAGTAACTAATTGATTAAAAGTAAGCAAGTTGTTAGTCTTTCCAGAGTCTTCCTTATCCCTATCCACAAAAGTGTCTACAAATATACCATTAGTACTAGCACCTTCTTGTATAGAATCTATTTTTAAAGATAAATCTGCTAACGTATCTAGTATATAAACTTGAGCTGATTTAATTTTAAATTGTTCTTCTTGATTTATTCTTTTATTACCTATTAGTTTAACTGCTGGATCATTGAAAAAGTCTAAGAATATAGCAGCTATGCCAATAGAGTCTGGAGAAGGCTTAGGTTGGTTAGGGTTGGAACTTCTAGATACTCCTTTTATTCTTCTTAGCTCCCCTAAGTTGTTTAATTCTATAATGTCGATCCTATTTAAAGAATAGTCATAAGTAACAAAACATTGTTGGTCAGGATCAGTATCTCCTAGAGTACCGTCTGCCCCTTGGTCTGTGATAGTAAAGGTGTTATACCCTATAGACCCTTCATCAGGACTTATATCTTTTGTATATAAATACGTAACGTCATAGGTACTACCACTGGTAGGCTCAGAGCCTCCCCCTACATCCCATACGATATTACTGTTATCTAATCTATAATCAACCCCTTGGGTATAACCAGGAATATTTAAAACAGCAGTTGCAGGTATAAAACCTACAGGTAAAGGATCTGAACCGTCTGCTATAATTCCTCTGGTTAGTTGCTTAGTAACTTCTAATTGAGTACTTACGCTAGTTACTTGGTTTATAGGTCCTCTATCTACAGTTATTAAAGCACCTGTAAATTCAAAAGTAACCGAATACTCAGCTCCTTCCGCAGGTTCTGCTACAGCACCAGTCCAATCTATAGAATTACCTGATAAATTATAATCATCCCCTGAAGTGTAAGTAGTAGTCCCGTCTGTAACCGAAATTATAGAGGTCACAGTTGGTCTCCCTAAATCTTCTGAACTACCAGCTACCCCTTTGGTTAAAGTCGCTGTATAAGTTAAGGTTTCTACTGTTACATCATCAGGGTCATTAGTTATAGTAACAGTATCTGGATCTTTAGTAAAAGCTAACCTATCACTAGCAGATCTAGAAAGTTGCCTACCTAAAACTGCTGCTAGCCCAGGTTCTACAGTATATACGTATTCGTCATTTTCCGTGTCGTCATAGTCAAAAAATGTATCAAATCCTTCAATAATATAAGAACCATTTACATTATTATTATAATTTACAACTAAATTTTCTACCTCTGATAAAACTGGAGTAGACCCTACTAATATTAAAATAGCATTATCAACGTCCACTACTGGATAAAAAGTACCAGCCACTTGGCTTCTTGTACCATCGTCTTCTACGTAACCCCAAGTAATGTTTTCTTGTAGAGTTTTTCTTGTTTCTAATCCAGATGTTTTGTAAGTTCTACCCCCGGGTATTTGCCCACTAGGATCTTTTAAGTCCGGATCTACTCCTAGTCCTGGGTTATCTCCAGCACTTACTACTACTTGCTCCAAGTAAACACCTAGTTTTAATTTAGAATCAGTAGGTATAGTAAAACTTTGTTCGTCATATTCCCTTATATCATTATTAACATAAACAGACCCACTTGGTATAGTTACATTACCGTCTAATCTAACTACTGGTGATCCACCAGAAACTATATCCCCCTCTTTTAGAATTACATTAGCTAATTTTATCCTTTTGTAATCCATCATGTCTGCATCTGAATTAAGTTCTTCAGCGGATATACCTTGACCAGGAAAATGTAAAGATTTTACATAATTTTTACTAGGATCAAAAGTATTTTGGTAGTTTATAGGTAAATTCATATTATCTTGTTAACCTCACTAAAAATGTTTCTGTGTAACCTACTGTTGTAGGCTTATTTATCTCCAAAGCAGTTTTAGCTAGGTACATTATCCCCCCATCACTAACGTCTGCCGAAAGCAGCAATTCACTGTTTATTTTATCGTAAGTTACTGTGACTTCCTGACCTACAGCTATAGACCCACTTTCTAATCTGTGTACTTTAGAAGTATTTTTGTCTATAATGTAATCTACATCTATTAAATAAGTGCTAAGTAAGTCAGTAGACTGGATTACAACGTTTTCAGCAGTTTTGAAACTGTTCTCAACATCTAAGTCTATAGTAATTAAATCACTAGCAAAAGTTCTGTTAACTGTAAATTCTGTTAATACTGGAACTACGTTGAAAAATAGAGCTGCTTCCCTTATTACTTCACCGCTTAATTCGCCCGCTGGAAATTCTATAGAAGCTATAAGTAAATCAGTAGGGGTTTGTGTTGTGGAATATTTATTACCGTTTATAGTGAAAGGACCTAAAGGATCAAGTTCCGCATAGTCTAAAGAACACTTTCTTCTGGCTATTTCATCTACTAAAGCACTTTGGTTAGCTGTAACTACTCCTACGGCTTTGTAAGTTATAGTGACTGTAGCATCAGCAGGTATAGATCCTGTAGGTATTCTAGTAACTGTACCATTATCAATATTATATAGATAATCCAAGCCTAATGTATAGGGGCTTAATAAATCGCCTTGAACAAATACCTGTACGTTATCTGCAAAAGCCAATGTTAAATTTATTACAAAAGTATCATTAACGAAAGTTTTATCTTCTTGTACCGTATCGTTCCACGTAGGGTTACCTCTCCCTATCGCTATATAAGTAGAATCCGCTATTGATTTTAAACCTATAGCTTGCGCAGTTTTTGAAGTGTTTAATAATCTATATAAAGACATCTATAATGTAATTTTACGAGATTTTTTCTTTGGGCTTATATTTCATTAGTCTCTACTGTTCCAGTAACATTAATGTTTAATTCTTTAAATGAGCCTTCATCCGCTATAGAGAAAGAATCAGATATAGGTACAGTTTCCGATTGCTCTATTAAAGTAATACTGGATATTACTACTGCACCACTACCGTCCCCAGTAGCTATAGGAATATCGTTTAAGTCTTCTGAGTCTGGGTAAGAATCTATTTCAGTAGCTACAGATAGTGTTGCTGTCCCTAATACTTCTGGATCATATAAATCTTCAACCTCTCCAGAATCTTCCTCATTAATAGCTACCCATAGTTGTAAATCCTCATCCCACTCACCTTCTGGAACATTTAGAAGGCTGTCGCATAGTGTAGCCTCAGAATTTAAATCCATAGCAGGGCAAGTAGTACCTCTATATACCCTAGCAAGAGTAGTAGTAGCCCTACTAGATAATCTAGTTAATGTTACTATTCTTCTAAGTTCTTCTGCACTAGCTAAAGGACTGGTTAATCTTAATTCTGATACAGTCCTAAACCAAGGAGTATTATCTAGAAATTCATCATCTCTAAACAACCAACTTAAAGCTAAATTTACTGCATATATAGTACCTCTAGATCTTTGCCACTCTCTTCCTTGTTGTAAAGCTTGTCTAGGGTCGCTTATATATCTAGCTAACACACCTAGTCCAGCATCATTTAAGGCAGCAGTTAATATGCTATCTGGTAAATTACCATAGTTAAAATCCCGTAATAATTTAACTAGCTCTATATTACCGCGTAGATTTTCATATATAGAGTGAACTAAATCTATTTGTAGTTGAGTAGCATTAGGTGGGAGTAATTCTGTTCTTTGGGCCATTAATTAGAATCCTTCCTCTACCGCTAAAGTAAGATTTACATTACCTAATACAGGGAAACTAGAAGCATCTATAGACGTATCTGTAGTGGGTAACGTAAGCTCCACTTTATACACACCCTCTACCTGTAGTACTGATAATAACCAACTAATCGTTACATCCCTACCTGCTATAGCAATAGAACTAAATGCTTCCTCTAATACTCCTTGAAGATCGTCGAACACTGAACTAGAAGCACCTTCTAATAGAGTTATAGTAGCTGTTACATCTACAGGAACTGGGGTAGCCCCCGCTACTATAACAGTATCGTTCATACCTCTTATGTCAGTCCTATTTAAATAAGTGTTTAAATTATCTATTAAAGTTTCAGAAGGTATTCCGTTATTATCTTTAGTGATTATACTTATATCTAATATATCAGTATTCCACTCTCTTTTCTTTGCTATTGCAGATTTTATATTAGCGTCAAATTGAGTAGCAAAAAACTCGTATTCGTCTTCTGTGCAAGCATTATTAGGGGGTGGGTTCTTTAATCTGATTCTAAAATCATCATCTGTTTCCAATATTGCTTCAGTAGGAGGTACTGTATTGGGGTTAGCTTCCTGTACTACTAACCTAGTTAACCCTTTATTACTACCTATTAAATCAAGCCATTGACCAGTAGCATAATCTACAAAGTATTGCAATAGTGCAGTATTTATTAAGGCCTGTATCTCTACACTTATTCCTGAAGCTACCGATAAAACTTGCATAGCTGGGTCTGAGTCTGTGTAGTTTGTATACGCATCAGATTCTTGTGCAAAGGTATTAACGTGCTTAGCATACTCCTCTACAAAACTTATATTTTCTATTAGCTTAGGTGCTGTCATTTAAGTCGTATCCCCCTTAAAGTTATAAATTTACCTTCTGGTATAAAGTAAGCATTTACGTCAGCTTTTATAATACCTTCCTGTGCTTGAGACCTGTCTATTGTTACACTATCTACTACAAAACTATTTAAATTATCTTGTATAGCTATACTACATTCAGAAGATAAAGCTATATCAAATTCTCCGTCTATTAGCTCATCTATAAGATAAGGTATTTTAGAGCCGTACTCTCTGTTGTAATATACTGTTCCCTTTGGGGTAGTTAGCACTGTCTGTATATTTTGTATTCCTGCTTGCAACTCGGCAGATATACCCTCTTGGGGCTCAATAAACCTACCTGTATTTCTATCCATTGCAACCATATTAAGGAACCATTAATGTAACCCCATTCACTGCAAACCCACCAGAGGAGAAAGTAAAAGTACTACCCCCAGCATTTACAGTAACAACTGAGTCACTTATATTAATATTGTTCGACCCTTTGCTAGCAACAACCCCTGAGTCGTTAATTACAACTTCTGAGTTACCTTTAGATAGCTTAACCCTATTGGAATTTAATAGTAATTCACTGTCATCAAATTCTGCTTTAAACTCATTTTCGTCTAAATACATATCAAAGTTTTCTGATGACACGTGCCAATCTTTAGAAATATCTGGGGATTGTGAACCAGATATAAAGAAGGGCAAAGCGTAACCACTAGACAAACTCCTACTATTTGATATAAATAGCATCCTGTCCCCCACCACAGGTTTTTTATAATCTAATACATTGCTTGACCCAGTTTGTAATACAGGAATAAACCCAGTATTTTGATTAGGGTTTTGAGCGTTTTGTATATTTAAGTTTACTTTTTTTCCGTTATTGGATACCCTAGTTACTACCCCTAACCTAAACATAGAGAAGATGAACGTATAGAGTTCATTAAAAACCATAAAGGGATCAAATAAACGCTCTTCTGTAGTATTAAGGTCCATAGCAATCCTCTTGGGAATCTGTATAGTCATCAACTACTAAGGAGCTATCATCATACCTTTCGTTACCTAACTGCTCATGGAAATATACACTAGTAAGGTTTATAGGGACTTCAGTAGTAGGTTCATTTATGGTAGATTGTATTATAGTAGGCAATGACCAATCCATTTTGTATATCAAGTATTTATCTCCAAAGTCTACAAAAAAAGAACTCACACACTCTATACGCTTAGATTTAGGCAATGAATTTACCTCAAAACCTATTAAGCATGAGTATAAAGACCTTATGCACCTTTCAGCTACATCTAAAGTAGCTAACCCCCCAGTAGACAAAGTATAACTAACACTAACTGTAGCATCCTCTTCTATTTCTCTATTATTTACGGCACTTAATCTACTGGTGTAAGGATCAAAAGTATATTCTTCTCTTACTTCATAAGTAGTTGATAAGTCTTGGCTTTTTACTACTAACTTCCTTATAAACGCATTAGGGGTAGAATTTAGTATTACTGATCCGTTTACTAACGTAACCTCTTGGTCTACTATATCCTCTTGGCTTTGATTAGTCCTATCCTCATAGTCTACTGTTACTATAGTAGAGAAATTATAAGAAGTAACTTGCTCAGTTTCATTACCCATTAAAGGCTGCATACTTCTAGGTGAAGGCTCTACAATAACAAAAGGTCTAGTTATCCCAGCAGACATATCCCCATTATTGCCTCTATTAGCTTGGAACTCTGGAGCTGCAATTACCGCATCAGAAAAAATAGGGCAATCACGTCTTATTTTATTAATTATTTCTGCCCAGACTGACATTACTTAAGGCTCTCCTTTATGGCTTTTTCTATACTACTAAATAAAAATGTTTCTACTGGCTCTTTTATATTGTCAAATATAGGTCTACCCAAAACATTATTTAGAACAGAAGCATAACCTATTCTAGGGTCTATATATACAGTACCCATTATAAAATCCCTACTATGATGCATTTCCTCTCTAATAGAGTTTATAAGAGTCCCTGTAAGAACTGCTGGCGATTCCCCAGGTGCAGATGCTTGATGGTTGGAAAACACCCTACCGCCTTTCTGTATAGTAGGATAAACTTTACCTTTCTTTGGTTTCCTCATATCTGCAACACTAGATTGCTTAGCTTTTGCCATTGATACTAAAACAGCAGAATAAACAGAGCTGTGTAACTTGCCAAAGTCTATTGTATTTTCTTTATTCTGTTTTATTTTAGATATTATTACGCTCATTCAAAAAAACCAGTGTACTTAGGTATCTCCGTTACTTCTTCTTTAGTTTCTAAAGTAGACTTAATTTCTTCTATTTGTATGTTCTTGACATCATTGGCTTCTACTGTAAATAAAGCCTCGAAATCTCTCTCCCTAGCGTTTCTAACGTGCCGAACTCCAACTATATGATAGAGCTTGTCCCTAAAAATGACGTAGTCTTCTCTTTCCCTAATTTCTATTTTAGGAGCTTTTCTTATAGAGAATATAAAAGCTTGCTCTTCTAACAATCCTTCATATGCACCTGTAGTGGCAATTTCTGCAATTTCATACTTCGCCTTACAGTCACGTATTTTTTTAAAAGTCCTATTAAATTCGGTATCTCCTCCAGTGGTGTCTGGGGACATAGAAATTCTTACTATGGTAATAGGGTTTGATAACTCCTTTGTTTTAGGAGTTTTAACGAATAAAAATCGTTCGCCTAATTGAACCATATACTAAGTGTGCCTTAATGCCTATAGAATTTATACTTAGAAGCATCAACAAGTTTTTCGAAAGGAATTTCAGTACCTTGTTCGTCATACATATGAGTAACGCCATTTTCTATAGCTGTAAGTACAGCGCTAGGACAGTTGCCAGGGCTCCAACCCATTTCTACTACTACCTCTAAATAGTTTACAGAGTTAGAGAACAAACTAGTATTATTTAAAAACAATATCCTGTTACTTATAGAATCAAAAACATAATCCGTACCCTCAGATAGCGGGGTTTTTACTAATGTATCCGATACTTGATTAACACCAGTAACAGACTCTATAGGTATTCGTTGAAACCTAAAAGAGTTATTATTAGATATTAATTTATCTGGGTCATCCTTAAAACCTAAATGATCTATTTTAGAAGCTCTTACAATTTTTACTGCTGTAGATTTAGTAATTGGATAACCTAGGTATTGCTCAGTTCTGTTTATAGCCGACTTCTCATAATTAGATATTTTGTCGTCATCTTCTGACCAATCTACGTTAATTATCTTTTGTTTAAGAAACTCTAATGGTATTAAAGAATCTACTTTTCTTTCTGTTACTCTAAACACTATTTAGTGACCGTTTTAGACTTCCCTTTACCTCTGCCTCTACCTGTTTTAGGTTGAGTAGTTTTAGGTGCTTCTTCTTTAGTAGCTACTGTAGCTTCTTTAGTTTCTTCCTCTTTTTTAGTCTCGTCTTCAGTGCCTTCTTTTTTACCTAAGTCTTCTAAGCTTTCGTTTAAACTATCTAAAGCTTCTTTAGTTTCTTCCTCTTTTTTAGTCTCGTCTTCAGACTTAGTAGTTTCTTTGTTATCAACTAAAACTTCTTTAACTTCGAATAAAACTCTAGGTGCTTTAAAACTAAAATTCTTAATACTAGTTACCTGTACTAATTCATCTTTAAACTTATTATAGAATGCTTCGTCAACTTCCACTAATTTATCTTTAATTAATTCTACACCACCTACTAGACCTTTAGCAGTTCTAGAGTATTGTAAATTTGCGTAATATTTTTTAACTTTTTTTGCCATATAATAATTATACGAAAAAAAAGAGCCCAGTCACCTGAGCCCTTTTTATATTTTGATACACAGTAGATAATATTAAGGAGTAAGACCTAATTGCTGGTAAACTACCGCATCTAGTTCTTGCCATGTTATATCAGCTTCAGTATGGATATAAGTTTCATATCTATCTTGTCTTGCAGAGTAGTCTTTAACGATTCTCATATCGCCATCGCCTATTCTAGGACACCACATCATATTCTTAGGCATAGTAAGTAATATAGTGTTTTCAGGTATGAATACATCACCTATTACAGGTATTCCGTTGTAATTGAAAGCTTCGACATTACCGAATAAGAAGATATCACCAGCAGCAGTCTGTCTATCTTTTCTTATAGCAGATCTGAACCTGTTGTAATCTTTCTTGTTCATAATATAAGCAAAGTCACCACTAACTTGTAGGTATTCATTAGGTAAAGTGTTTTGCATCTCGTCTAATATGTCAAAGATTTTAAGAGCTGTAGAATTAAATGGATCAGTTGTATCATCTACTGGGTTAACTAACTCTGTTTTAGGGTTGTTAGCAGCATCTAAAAGGAAACCATTAAATAGTCTCATAACCTCTTGTCTTTGTGCATTACCTGCGTCTACAAAAGCAGGATCTGCATTAACAGCAATATCTAACCAGTTATTAGTTAAAGTTTGGATTAATTGCTTTTCGTGAGCTCTTGAGATTTTACCTCCACCTACTGCAATATCCGTTAAGATTTCGTGAGTTAAGTAAGTAGCTGCACTAATCTTTTTAGGTTGGATATCTATGTAAGAAAGGTTAGATTTAGAATATTCTGACTCTTGTGGAGCAGTATTCTCATCTTTTACATAAAGAACCCAATCTTGCATTAAGGTTTTAGTAATCCTAGTCTCTTTAGGGTTTCTTACAGGGTATACTTCCATTAAGCTGAATAAAGTAGGTCTAGCGATCATTTTTTCGATCAACTCTTCCGCTACCTCCATAGGTATGTCTACACCAGCAGAGACGGCTTGAGTAAGTAATAAACCTTCTTTTTGAGACTTCTGCTTACCTGTATATTTTTCTAAGTTTTTAGTCATTTGTTTTATGTTCTCCGTTATTACTAGTTAATAAACGCCTCAGAAAGAAAATCTAAATATTTAGAACCCGTATCTACGACATCCTCTTTACTAGATTTTTCTGCTGCTGCATCCGAATTAGAGGCAACTGAATAAGTCTCTAACGCTTCTTTTAATGAAGCAACTTTTTCATCTGCTGAATTTTTATCAGCTTTAAGCGCTTCTGTAGCCTCTTTCATTTCTTTGATACTTTTTACAGCATCTTCAATCAGAGACTCACTTTCTTTGATACTCTTTTTTAAACCTTCATTATCTTCTTTTAAAGTAGAGTTCTCTGTTTTAAGAACTTCTAATTGTTTAGATAATTCATCTGCTTGTTTTTTAGATTCTACTAAAGCTTCTGTAGCCTCTTTTAAAACAGCCTCTGTTTTTTCATCTTCCTCTTGTTTAGCTTTGGCTTCTTTTTCCTCAGCTTCCTTAGCTTCTACTTCAGCTTTGTCATCTTCTTTTATAGACTTCACAACGCCTTCAAGCATGCTTTTTAATTTATTAATTCCATCTGTGCTCATCGCTAAATCATTCTCCTTATCAGATACTGAAAGTGTACGAGATTGTTTTTCTTCAGAATCTTTTGTACTTTTTAATTGTTCTTCATCAGATTTTTCAGAAGTTCTAGGGTCTGTCAGAATCAACTCAAGGTCTCCCAAAAAAATACTGGATCTCTTTACTGAAGCATCTATAGCTTCTTTTGTACTAACCACTGTTCCGGTTTCATTGCTAGTGTAACTATCTTCTTCAAACATCTCCTTCGCAAAATCTAAAGCACCGTTATCACTAGTAGATTTGACTTGTATAACAGAAGGGACTAAATCCATATCCGCTGATTTATAGGAGGCAGATAACCCTGTAGCAGGTTTGCCGACTAAACTAACAAAGTCTACCTCAGCATCTCTACAATAGGTAATTTTTTGGTTTTTCTTACTTTTCTTATATCGCATTTCTATTTATCCTGTGTCCGTGGTTTCCTTCTATCATTACGTGTGAAGGGTTTATTGATGTGTGGTAATGACCCTTAACTGGATTGGTAATGCCCCCAATAAACTCACCGTTTTGGTCGTATAAAAGTACCACTATATGAGTGTGGTCTAAAGTACGCTCTGTATAGAAAATCTCAAACCTAGTTACTTCTACTTGTTTAGTAACTTCTTCCTTGAAGAGCATTGCTTGGTAACTAAACCCAGACAATACGCCTTGTTTGAACATTTCTATAACTCGCTCATCTTCTACTTTTACCGCTAATACCCAATCTCCTTCTTGATACTCAGGGTCTCCAGCTCTAGCTATAAAACTTTCTACTGGGTATGCAGCTATAGGTATTTCATTGTGTGATATGTCAATCGAAAACCTAAGATCAGATTTGGACATAAAATTATGAGCCATCTTTTCTACTTCTTCTGCGGTAAATGTTTCGTTATAACTATCTACTAGCTCGGGCCTATATACTACCCCGTAAATTATTCCTTTTTCGGAATTTATAGAAGATACAGTTACGTTATTATTTGTAACGGTCTTTAAAGCCATTTAAATAAAGTGTACTTATGTAGATAATCTTCTACTAGCTACTATAGTAGATCTACAATTAGGATGGAAATTTGCAGGTATAGCACTAGTTACTTCTTCTAAGCTAGGTTTAGCATATCTTAATACAGTTTTATCAATACCTGCTGGCACATCATAATAAGTATCTAAAGTAGCTAAATTAGTAGACACTTCCCACTCACTACCATGTAAACTATTACATATATGACTAGTATCAGCATCTTGTATAGCTATATACCTGTAATGGGTTATATCATTAACTACCATGGCATTTAGATAACCAGCATGATATAATCTTATAACTGTGTTACTTGCTAGTTGATTGAAATATTGATTATTTAAAAAAATCTTATTTAGGGTTTCTGAATCTATAGCGGACTGTCTATTATTTAGAGCCGGTAGAAATACCCTATTTACATATTCCCCATAATAGTAATTTAATTTATCTATAGTCGATTCTATATATTTATCTTCATCTATAGAATTTAACCCTTCTTGGTTAATTTCGTTCCTAGGCAGAACTCTCTTTATCACTGCTGTATTTATTGAATCATCTATAGCTACCCTAAATACTTCTCTTAAAAAATTCCGTATAAGTGTTATGTCTGATTCGGTAAGAAGTCTTACGTTTGCTAATCTCTGACCTATAGTGGTTATAGCAGATTGTGCTAAAACCCCAGAGTCTATGGCCCTAAGTATCTCTTCTCTTATTCTATCTGTCCGAGTTATAAATAAACCAGCTAAAAAAGACGCTAATTCAAATTCTTTTTGGGAATAATATACTACTTGAGATTCTGCTACCCCTCGTAAGCTAATATCTGGTTTTTGTATGCCATATATATCAGACTTAGCCATACCCCTTCTGGCCTCATCATTTATTAATACCATTAATTCTGGTTCCTTGACTGGGCGTCTATCCCACCTTGGTTAGGAGCTAATTTTTGAGGGTCAGAATTAACCTCTTCAACGGGTTCAACTATTTCTAAGGTTTTAAGAAAAGCTTCAAAAGTTTTAGACTCTATACCCTTACCTTCTTCATTATTAGTCTCTAAATAGTTCCTAAAACTATCTCTAACAGATGTGGCAGGAATGTTACCCCAGAAATCTTCTATTATAGGAATCTCTAAATTTAAATGGTTGTTAATCATTTGGATTATAGTATTAGGAGTTAACGCACCTGAAGCTATTCCGTATCTTATAGCTAAGAATACAGATTCTTGTTTTAGAATATTGGTAGGTTTAAATCTAAAAGACCAATCCTTATCCGCAAAACCATTCTCGTCTACTAATATGACCTTAGAAACAAAATCTTCAAACTTTTTCCTTAGAGGCCCAAATACCTCGGCTTCAGCAGACAAGATAGCAACTTCAGCAGACGCTTTATCAGAACCCTTAGACATCCCTATTAAGATCGGGTCTATTCTATAGGAACTTAATATCAACCTATTTACCTGTTCTTTAAAATTTTGGAATATAGCATCGTCTTGTCTACCCTCTATTAAAGGTTTAATATCTAATTTAGGTACAGGTATAGTCCCAGAGTCTGAGGCCGCAGCAGCATCCCCTACAGCCTCTAAAAATAGAATACTGTTAAAAGAATCTTTACCCCTTATATCTCTAAAAGCATTTTTGACTTCATCATAGGATTCGTCAGATAAAGCACCCCCAGAAATCATAACTACCATATTAGGTATAGTATTATTTTCAAAAAACCCTAAGTTCACTTCATTACAAAGCTTAGAAGCTAATATAGACGTTAATTGGTTTATCCACTCTGGTTCAGAGTATATTTGACCTGGTTCGTATGCTGATATCTCATACATTTCTGTAGCAACATTGCCATCTTCTATAGCTTTCTTTATCTCTGCTGGGGTAGTTAAAACTTCACCACTTTCTTTATCAATAGTTCTAGGGTCTCCGTACTCTTTGAAGTATATGTATCTAGGCTCCCCAGTAGTAGTTGTATAGTCTACTTTTTGTACGTACCTTCTAAAATGCTTTTTGATCTTGTGCTCTCTGACCTCACCAAACCTAAGCATTTTAACGGATACTTCTGTAGGTTCAGCATCTTTCCTAGTCTTCCTCATAGTGCTAGTGGGTACGTGGTAAAAAGCAACTGGTCTATTTATATAATTTTTATCTTTAGTAATAACATTACCTCTGATAATCTCTACATAACAACGATTAAAATCAGCATAGTCCGCACTTAAAGAAGAAAATAATTCATGTCCATATTGATCGGGGTTTGGCATATCTAATAAGGATAGGAAATTATCTTTTTTCGCTTGCATTTCAGGGCTAGCTTCTTTAGATAACTCTTTGCCTTTATAAACTAACCCGTAACCGTTACCTACAGAATTTACTTGTATACACTTAGAACATTGCCTTAATACATCATTAGTATTTTTTATTATAAGTAATTGCTCTGGATCGTAATTAGGTTCCAGTATTTCAAACTCTGGGTTTAGACCATAACTACTAGCTTTAGGAGCGAAAGGATCTATAGACTGTTGGCTATATTTCTTAGACCTCTCCTTCATTTTTTTAGTAAATTTATCAGTAGAAGGCTTTACCTTTATTGCCTTTTTTATAGATTTTTGTTTTTCCATTAAATATTTTTACCTGTAAGCTCTTCTCTTAGTTTGTCTGCCTTCTCCTCCATAGCTAAGTGTGCCAGAATTTTAAATTCATCACTAAGCTTAAAGCTATATTTGGAGTCATCGAAAATTAATACTGCTCTTTTTTGTTCTAATAATTTTTCAGAAGTATGCTTGAGATCGCAATATAGGTCAATAGCTTTAGATACCTCTTTTCCAAAAATCGGAATTTCCGATTTTATATTTTTATAGTATTCATGTTTTTCTTCGCATGAATCTGAACAAAATATAGATTTACCTTGCTCTTTTATTTGTTGTAATTTCTTTGGTCCTAATGGTTCGCACTCTTTACCGCAATGGGTGCAATTAGGGATAATAAGTTTCTTTTTATGTTCTGACATGTTGTATATACTAATTATACTCATGTCAAAATTAAAAAAACCCTCTATCTACTGCGCAATAAATAGAGGGGTCTATAGTCAAATCCAGCCTTTTAAGGGTTGGCAATAATTATTATAACACAAACTCAACATTGTATATTTGCTCTATACAACTCTTTAATAGAAATAAATCCTGTTCTGTTTTTCTTACTGGATTTATTAGTAAATAAAAATCGTCACTTTTGATCCAAAGCATTTTTAGTTTACCAGTTTCTGAATCCTCTACTAAAAAGTTACTTAATTCAACTGGGTCTTCGTTCTCCCCTAAGTCAGCTAAATATCTATTAAAGAAAACTTCTTCTACTTGCTCAGCAAAAGTGTAACTATCTTCGTAGTAAAAATCTTTAGATACTTTATAATATTTACCAACGTGGTCTTCTAATATAAAATATTTCGAGTCTTCTATATTGGTGTTAGTTTCTATAAGACTTATCATTCTTTAAAGGTAATTATATCATTTTCTACTAATATTTTGCTGTAAGGCTTAATTATACTATTTCTAAAGTGGTCATAGTAATTAGTGGATTCACTTATTATAAGAGACTTCTTACCTAATATATAAACTTTGTTTCCTTGCTTTACTTTAAGACCACTAATTAATAAATGAGGGTAGACCCAATACTCTTTGTCCGAGGTCAACCGGTAACAAAACATACCTTTTTTAGACAAAAAAGTTCGTAAATCATTTTTTGTGGTTGACATATTATTACTATACCAAAAACTATTATTAAGTAATTAACTCATTTTTATATTCTTGTAAAGTTGCTTTTATTCTGTCGTAAGGTATTTTGGTAATTACTTTTTGGTCAAATAAAAAATCTACATCCATCTCGAAAGATGTTAGTCCTACTATTGAAACATTCATAGACTGAGAACCCCTTTAAGATAGAGGTTGTACTTTATTTTTGTATGACGTAACTATTGCTAATAGAGCATCTTTTGTTATCTCAGATAGATATGCCTTATTGTCATAAATATAGTTGACGACTCCTTCAAAGTCTAATAAAGCCCTAAAAGACACCTTTAAAAATTGAGTACCTCCAAGTCTAGCCAAAATTAAAGGATCATTCAAAAAAGACTCCTGCTCCTCATAATTAGTACCAAAAGCCTGAATTAATTCACCAGTAGGTACTGTTACTGTATCTGGTTTATCTATGTTACTTTGATATTCTTCGTCTGTTATAACTTCGTTTACAGTATGTGTTATTTTACCTTTATTACCTTCTTTAGTCCAGTAGTAAGTAATTTTAAGTTTATCGCCATTTTTGCCAATAGCATAAGTCTCTTCTGGATACAAATCTTCTAAATTAATTGACATTACTCATAAACCTCCCATACTGGTATTACTGCTATACTAGAAGTATCAAATCTAAGCCTCACTAACAAATCCCTAGCAAAAGAGTAAGGAAAAGGATAAAAAGGTCCCCTATTATAGCCTGAAGATCCAGAAGTTCCTGTGTTAAATAAAGTAATACTTCCAGATTGAACTATGTCCTCTTCAGGCTCTGAATCTCTAGTTATTAAAAGTTCATCAATATCAGGTCCATTAGAACTGCCACTACTTATGTAAAATCCTAGCAATTTACCAGGGCTTGAGCTATTTGTTATATTTAACACTGTGACTAAGCTAGTACTAACAAATACTTGGTTTCCGTATCTAACCTTCACTATACTAGTATCTACTTGGGATAGTATAGAAAAACTAGGGGTTAAAACTAATAACCCATTAACATCTTTCTGTCCCGGGGTTGCTTCTGCTTCTTTAGCTATTAACCTACCTCTGTTAGAAGATGATAATAAACATGATACAGGTTGAGTTTCTACAGCAGTTGATAATAAAGTACCCGCTATTGTACTACCTACAGAGTCTGCACCTCTACCTATTAATAAATTGTTTAGACTACTACCCGATCCGATCTCTATAGCAGTCAACCAAAACTCATTCTCTACTATATTGAGTGCGGTGTGTGAAACGTTAGTGCCGTTATTAGCTCCAGAGAAAAATGGAGCTATCTCATTGAGATTAACAAGCTCTTGAGCACTGCCAAATACTCCTGTTGATGGGTTAAATTCGCTAAAGTCTATTTCGTTATCCGCAGAGCTCCCATCGTCAGTCCAGTATATTCTATTAGTACTAACATCGTGAACAGGTCTTGCTAATCTAGCATTAGTGCTCATAGCACTTTCATTCATATACAAAAAACTATTTCCTGTTCCTGACGGTAAAAGAGTTCCTGAAATATTGATTGCAGTAAATTGTACGTTAAACGTAGTATTATACATTAAATTAAAAATAAAATAATCACCTATTACTGTAGAGAAGTTATGTACCCTTTGACTAGGGTCATTATTTTGCATGTTTCTACTGGTGCTAACTAAGTCTTGATCTATAATGTCAGTGTACGCGCTAGTAGCTGGATCGTACGCTATCTTAGCCATTCTTACTTGAGTACCATTTGCATTAGTTCCGTTAGTGATAACAGTATAAGCTACTTTATTTACTTGGTCAATAGCTATATTTGCGATATTCATGTAAGACGTTGATTGCCCCGTAGAGGTTAAGAATACTTCTCCACGCATTATAAACGAATCTAAGTCGTATGTTCTAACCCTAAGCTCGTTATAAGCTCGCATACTATAGTAAACTACTAAACACCTATTATCCTTATCAATATCAAAGTCTATAAAAGTGTGACCATCAGTTGAAGTATTTTTAAACACTTGCATTAATTCTTGATTACTAAACGATTCTGTAGTTGTATTGTTTCTATATGCTAACCTAAGACTTAAGCTTGTACTTCCTCCAGTGCTATAACCTAAATAGAAGAATGCATCTCTATCTGGGTGTTTTAATATTTTATTACCTGACATGTATCTTTGATCATCCCACTGACCGCCAGTTAACGTAGTAGGACTTAGTACAGTAGTAAAATCAGGTTCAAGTATCGAGTAATATTTAGAAGTAGATGTACTCTCGTTGTTGTTTAAAACTAAATATCTCCCACTTTTTAATCTCATTACAAAGCCATCACTAAACCCGCTGGTATTATACCCAGATACGCTATTTACTTGTTTTCCGAACGATACTTTACCTTCTGGAGTTATAGCTAACTCATCCCCCGTAGTGCCTACTCTACCTACTGGGAAATCTGCATTAAAAGTAAAACTTACAGTATTATCTACTGTATTAACTTGGTTAGCAGGAACTGTCTTAGATAAAACAGAACCTGTAGCTATTATCAAATCCCCATCGCTATCTAGATCTCCTGGGTTAAACCCAGTAGTATCTTTTGAAGATGTTTCACCTTTATACTGATCTAATAAATCTATAGTAGCATTGCCTGCCACACCTGTTGCATTATACGTTCCTATTAATCTTGAATTTCCTGTAGGTGCTGCATCAAAAGGTAAAGATAAAAAATCTATGTCCAGTAAAATATACCTATCAGCTATAATAGGGTTACCGTTGTAGTTGCTATCTCCGTATACTACATAAGTTTTTGTCCCTAATTCATGAACTCCGCTAGGGACTCCATACGGGCTAATATTGTCTTGTATGTCTAATGCTTCTTCGTCTACTAGTCTAGTTATGTCTGTAATAGTATTTACTGTAAAATTACCACTAGCGTCTATGTCGTATTTAATCACCTTATTAAGACCTGCAATAGTGATGGTATTAGCTACTTTATCAGTAGCTGGAACATTATACGCACCTGATACTCCAGACATATGTATAGTATCTTGTAAAGTTCTTGCAGATCCTGTTAGAATGTTGTTAATACTAAATATATAAAACCCTTGTGCTGGTATGCTTAATCCTGTGTTATATTGATTAAAAGACCCAAAACTTCTAACTCCCACCATTAAGTTGTCTTGTATAATTTCAGCAAATACAGTCTGACCGCTTGCGACTCTAAAATCACAAGATCCCCCAACTGCATTAGAATATTTACTGCCATCCCAATCCCATCTATACGTTATAGCACTAGTGCTTTCTCCGTGGAAAAACCATACTATAGAATTATTATGGTAAGCAGTAGCAAAAGGTCTAGTCTCTAGACCAGAAGGCATTAGGTTATTAACAGTATCTGTACCGTTTTGTGTAAAGTTTCCTGATCCTGAGTATGTCAATGTAAAAATTGTATGATCACCACTAGATGTTTGAGCTACAGATACTACTTTATTATTATTAGTATCATACATTAAAGTATTATAATAAGCTATAGTACCAGATTGAGTTGTGACTAAATACCCAGAAGTATTAGGACAAGTAAATAAGTCTCCAGTAGGATTATATTCAAAAGTCCATATTCTAGTTTCGTATGAAGAAGTATCCCCTGTTTGAACAAATAGTCTATTTGCATTTGACCCATCCTGTATTATTCTTTGAGCTTTACCGCTTGGTATAAACCCTTGAGACATATTGGATACAGCTACTGTTCTAGTTGCTATAAAATTTAGGTCTTCATCGTAAATATGAAATCTTGCAGAATTGCCAGGACCTGTATATGCAATATCAACAAAAACGACATTACCGTTAGATAGCTTGTGCATTGCTCCGTTTATATTAAAAGTTCCTTCATTACCATTCGTTACTGGTGGGGTAACATTAAAAGCAGGACTCTGATCTTCTATATAAGGATACACATTGCCATCTTGATTTAAATATGCGTTATCTCCTTCTGTAAAATCTACAGCACTGTTAAAATCTAATTGTGTTAATGCATTCGATGGATCGGCTGAGCCCCCTAAGTCTAAGTTATTAATTGCATCTAAAACTTCATTTTTAGATCGTCTTATAGAATCGTCAAGTATTGGATTATAACTGCCCATATTATTATTGTATCGTAATAGTAACAATGTCTGTTACTTCACTATCTACTCCTCTCGTTAAAGTTGTTTGATACGTAGTTCCGTTTACTACCTCTTCAAATGTTTCCAAGTCTCCGTTAACGTCAAAAGTAGGGTTTTGGTAAGTGTAGCCGTTTTCTTGGTAAGTTGTAATCCTTTTTTCTTCGTCTCTGGCGATAGTAGCAGTAGTACTTTTAGTAAATTTATCTTCTTTTTCTACTTGCAAGTTAGCTATATTTTGATTAGCTGTTACTATAGCTGATGTATTAGTAGATACAGAACCCTCAGCGGCAGTTAACCTAGTGTCTAAGCCTTGAATAGCTGTTTCATTGTTATCTGCTTTAGTGTTAATAGGGTCTATAGAAGTCCCTATAGAGTCCTCTACAGTTTTTATAGTTGAGTCAATAGCTTCTGCTTGTAAATGTAAAGTTTTTTGTGCAGTCCTACCTTGTGTTACATCTACCTCTTCATCTGGATCATCCAAATAAGGGATATTGTAATTAGTAGTGGTAGGTACTTGTTGTGTGCCTAGTATAGTATCAATGTTTGTAGGCATATATTATAATGGTACGAAAATACTAGGTCGGGAAATTTAAAAAATATTTTTAAAACGTTATCCATTTCTTAATAAAAGTGGAATATAATAGATATTAAGAAAGGAGAACATTATGAATTTTTTAAACAACATAGAAGAAATAGAGAAATCTCAACAAGAACTATATAAGTATTATAAACAACAATCGGATAACTACTCAATACTTACCTATGAACTAGAAAAAGTAGCAAGAAAAATTGTATCGGCTAGAAAAGCAATATTATCGCATACAGAGAATATAAATAATTTATACCACTCTGCATGCCACGAGTTAAACACTTTTTTAAATTTGCCAGAAGAAACGGACGGGATTACTAAAGAATACTTACAAATGGAATTTATGGGAGAATAATAAAATGAAAATATTAGAACACGCAGATAAAAACAAATTAGAAAAACAAGAAGAATTAGAACTTATAATTCAATACCAAGACGGAACTTTAGAACAAAGAAAAAAAGCACTTACTACATTGTTAAAAAAAGATATGCTCTTTATTAAAAAAGTAGCTAAAAAATACTCTAGAAAAAGAGTAGAGTCATTCACAGAGGAAGACCATTTCGGTAATGGTGTAGTTGGGTATATAACAGCTTTAAATAGGTTTGATAGGACTAAGGGTTGTACCTTAAAGACTTATGCAGGAACTTGGATAAGGCAAGCGGTTACTAGGACTATACATGATAAGGATGCAATGATAAGAAAACCTGTACACCTAGAGCAAACAATGGCAAAAATGGGGACTAGGCTAGAGCAAGTATTTAAAGATTGTGGCACTTTCAATATTAGGTCTATAAATAAGGAACTAATTACAGAATTTGGAGAAGATTTAATGAAGGAGGCCAGTTTGTACTACCAAAGCTTATCGGTAAATTCTATTGTAGTTAACCCTGAAAGTGATGCAGACATGAATGTAAAAGCTACTGGTGTAAGTGAAAATACCTTACCTTCTAAGACTTATCAAAACCCAGTAGATTCTATATTTTATGATCAGCTCAAAGAAAAGATAGAAGAGATAAGAGAACATGGTGACCAAGATTGCAAGATGGCCCTGCATTATTTATCCTCTGATTTATCTATGAATAAAATTGGGGAGCTGTACGGCATCAAGGCCACCTCTACTGTTTCTAAAGTAATAAATAAAGGTAAAATTAAATTAAGGAAATACCTTGGAGGTTTCTATGACTGCATTAATTAGTGTGTTTGCGTTCGGGGCTGGAGCTGTGTATGGAGCTAACTCGGCCAATAAAAACACTAAGGAAAATTTAGAGAGAGCTATATTATCTAAAAGAAATGATATAATAAAGTTATCACGAAAAGATGATGGAAATACTAAACTCAAGTGAATTTGACTTAATTTATAGATTAGCTATAATACTTATAGGTATAGAGTGTTTGGGTAGATATATATTTAGCCATATACCCAAGATAATTAATTTTATTTTTAAAAATATAAAAAAAGGTTTAGTTTTGTTTATATCTGGGATTATTAGTATTATAGATAAAGAAAATACTAGGAGGTAGTTATGTTTATAAGTATTTTATGTTTGTCTTTAGGTTGCGGTATGATGATAGGGGTTTTATTATTCATAGTATGGTTTTTATTATCCCTCTTACTTTATATTTTAAATTTAGGTAGAGTACCTTTTTTAGATATATTTTCTCCAATAGATGCGGACTTTACTACCGACGGCTCTGAAATTATTCTAGACAAAGCAGTAGGTAAGAGAAAGTATTGGTAGTACTAGATACTAGGCACGGTAATAAAAAACACAACAAGACAAAATATGTATATGTTTTTTATGTTGACGAGGATAATGTCGTATCAGAAGTTAAATATAATAACGATGATTTTCTTAAGCTACTTAAATCGGAGTTTTGGTATTTTTCAGTAAATAAATTAAAAATAGGTAAATCTATATATGAACTTAAAGATATAAAATCTATTGATCATGGTTATAGATGGTATAATAAAAATTACACTGAACCTGTGTATATGGATATAGAGGAAGATAGTCAAGCGTTTTCCTCTTTTGCAAATAAATTATGATTAAGACACCATTAAGATACCCTGGCGGTAAATCTAAGCACTATAAATATATAGCCCCGCTAATAGAGAATATAATAGGTACTAAGAAACCTAAAAATTATATAGAGCCTTATGTCGGTGGGGGGTCAGTATTTTTAAATACGGCACAAAAACATAATGATATGCATTTTGTAATAAATGATTTACATAAAGAATTATTCTTTTTTTGGCATTATGTATGCCTGTTTGCAAGGTCTTCGCTATTTGAAAACGGTGAGTTTATTAGGGAAAACTTAGCAATATACAATGAACTACACGAATTAAAATCAAGATATAAGGATGATTACAAAGAACTTTATAATTTAGTAAAAAAAGATAGCACTAACGATCTAATGAAGAGAGCTAGAAATTTCTTCATACTTAATAGGGTAACTTTCTCAGGAACTTCTAATAGTGGGGGTTTCTCTAAAAAAGCTGCCGATGGTAGATTTACTGATTCTTCTATAGAACGACTAGTTGATTGTATTCGTTTTTGTTCCTTTTTAGACGTTACTGCTTTTGGTTATGATGGGGTAAGTTTTATGAATGTAAACAATAACCTTGACACAGTTGCTTATATAGACCCCCCTTATTATACAGCTAAGAGATTATATGGGGACAATGGAGATTTACATAAGCAATTTGACCACGATCAATTAGCTCACTTTTTAAAATACAGAGCCAGGTTTGATTGGGTATTATCTTATGATAACTGTGATTACGTAAGGGAGAAATATAAAGATTTCTATATATACCCTATAAGCTTACAATATGGAATGGATAATTACAAACGTAAAACTTGTAAGAAAGGAATGGAGCTTCTTATAACTAACGTAGAGATGCCAGAAGACTACCAACCATCTATTTGATCTTCAACTATTTTTAAATACGGATCTTCAAAAGGAATTTCAGTTCTCCTAACTTGCCCATCATTATACTCTAAGGCCATAGCCATAAAATACTTGTTCTTAGCTTCTAGTTTATTTTCTCCGAAGTCGGTTATCAGGTAGTTTATTAGTAAAGCTTTATTAGCATCGTCCTTTACTAAGCCAGTGTCTGTTATGGTTTTAGACATTAATATAACGTCTGAATAAGAGTCTTGTTTTACAACAAAAATAGCATCAGTTATTTCAGCCATAGTAATATTTTTAGCAGTAAGAAAATCTGCTATATCTATAGACTCCGTATCTGTATCACCATATAATTTAATAGCCATGTATATTAAGTGTAATCTTTTTGTATAACATCAGCTTTACTATCACCGTCTAATAACTTAATTTTTATTGGTGATTTATTTTTAAGGGTAACGAAAATGTCTTCTTCTTTAACTTTTAGTGCTAAAGGTTTCTTGTCACTAATTTTAGGTTTTATGCTGTTGCTTATAGAATTACTAGGTAAAACTACCCCTCCCTGAGCATTATTAAAAAATAAAAATTTAAGCATATGGGTCTACCTCATGTATATTATTAGTGCTAGGGCTCCCTTGGGCATCAAAAGTGTTCCATGTTACTAAAGGTGTAGTTCCATCATCGTCTACAGTAGTTAAAGTATTTGAGTTAGGGTCTAAGGTTGTTTTATTTGAAGCAAGTTTTCTAGATAAAGAGGTATCTGCTAATACTTGATCTCTTTGTGCAGCACTCCATATTTGTACTGCGGCCCCAGTAGCAACTGCTTGAGTCAGAGAGCTAACCCTTAATTGAATATTTACTTGGAAATCCCCAGAGGTAGGGGCAAATAAAGCCGCACTATCAGGTATAGGGAAAAGGTTACCATTAACTATTAAAGTATGATTAGCTTCTTGAGGTTTTATTAACCAGCCATTTTGTAAGAAGAAATAACCCCCAACAAACTGACCTCCACCTAAAGGTTCACCACCAACGCTACCAGCGAAAGCAGGTAAGTATTTAGCGTTATCAGATTCAGCTACCCATTCTTTCCACCGAGAATATATATCAGCTACGTCAAAACTTGTAGTACCTAAACTTAAAGCTATTATTCTATTTGGGCCATCAAATACAAACGCCATTAACTTACCTCTAGTTCCACGTCTATATTAAATACGTTTTTTAGTATAAATACGTCAGTTTCATAATCGTTTTGTATTAAGCTAGGTACTTGAATTTGTTGTTCAATAGGTAAGGTTTGTATAAGATCTTCAAGTATAAATTCCTTAACTATTCTAGATTCCTCTAAAAAATGTCTTTTACCTTGGGAGTCATCAGCAAATTGTTTATACTCGGCCACTATCTTACTGACATACTCATTAGTTTGTACTATACCGTTCTTTCTTTTAACGTAGTCATAGTGCCACTTAGTGTTATGCCATCTATCGTAAATTAGTCTCTCTTGCTCTGGCGTATTCTCTGTCTGCCTTAGAGTAAATGTTGTCATATTAAAAGTTTACGAAGTAGTAAGGTTAAGGATTGTTAAACTGCCTATCTATCTGTTGTTGTATAGGTATTGTTTGGTTTTCTTGTGAATATGTTATAGGGATACTTTGACTAATAAAACCTAAAGCATGTACCACGATAAAGCCATCGTTACCAAATTCAGAATGGTTAAAGACAAAGATAGTTCCTGAGTTCTCAACTCCCCCTATTTCTACAGCAGTGGCAGGGTTAGTACCAACATAAGCTCTAACTTCTGAATTAGTTTGAAGACCTGTAAGCGTTAATAATACTGAATTATCTACAGTGATTGTTCCATTTGTTTCAGTAAGTGTAGGTACAGTCTGAGTAGCATTAAGTCTTAAAGTTATGTCCACACCTGAATCATTTTCAACCTCAAAACCTGAGTTAATTGTGTAAGCTCTAAGATCAAGTGTGGTAGATGTTGCAGCACCATTAACTTTAAGAAGTCCACCACTGGAACCAGTTCCACTGAGTTGTGCGCTTGTAATATCAGCTAGGTCTAGCTGTCCGCCATTGTTTATATTAACATTACCTGCTAGTACTGCTTGATTGTCTACTGTAGCCACAACTGTGTTATTAATAGTTACCGTACAACTAGCAGTTGCCCCATTTGCGAAAGTCAACGTGCTGAAAGGAATTAAGTTAGTGTAATTAGAACCACTGGCTAAATCACTTGCCCCTATGGTTAAAGTTCCTGAACTATGAGACCAAGCACTAGCTAAAGCGTCTACGATTAAAGCATAACCTGTATAGCTTGTTTCTACATCGGTAGAGTTAGTTAAATCTACTGCACCTCCACCAGCGGAGACATCTTCTATGTCGTCGTTATCAACATGTTCTGCTTTTTGTCTATCTCTAAATTTATCTAAAGTTTCCAATGTACTGTAAGCGAGAACTGTAGTTTTGTTTGTTTCCGTAATACTTGAATCATTTACATCCGAAACAATTGTAGATATAGAGCTTCTAGCGTCAAAATTGAATGACTGAGTTAATTTATCGTATTTGCGAGTATTACAAAAGTATGGTGCGGTAACAGTGAAGTCGTTTAAATCGTAATTCCCCGAGCTTGTTACATTCACTTCGCCCCAGTTTAAAAAAATATCAGACCAAACACCTTGAGAATCTGCTAATTGATCATAGACCTCGACAGAAGAATTGTTTTTTATTCTTAACCTAAAATTAGCTGCGTTGTTCTGAGTTGAAACACTTAAAATATTTGAGAGTACTATATCATTCCCAGGACTAGGTACACTTGATCCATCTTGGAAAAACAGGTTTAAGCCTCTATTTTGCAAAGCCTGTAAATCGTCAACTAAAATATCAACAAAAGTTAAAACATAAGGTCGTGCATTAGACGCCATTCGGATAAACCTAGAAGTTAGTCCGTTTGGGTTAAATCTAATACCCGGCACGGTCAAAGTTTTAGAACCTGCCCAAAAATGATAAGCAGCTTGCGTGCCACTATTTGTTGTAATGTCTCTAAACATTGCTACGCTCGATGTTGGGTTAATTGGCCCTATTGTGGTGTCTAATCTAGAATATACATTTTTAAACCAATAAGATCTAGTTCCCGAATATCTACCACCAGCAGGCCCATCAAAGTTAACACCATGAACATGTACAATTTCATCTCCACCGCCAGAGTCTCTAATCATTCTTAAAAACTGAAATAAAGTTGAAGTGATAAGCATGCTTCCGCCATACATCCTAAAAGATCCAAAATCATTAGGGTTACTGCTTACTTGGTTTCGAACACCCCCAAAACCGCCATCTCGTTCACAGGTTTCAACCACATTGCAGAAGTCTCTTGTATTACCAAATTCATCTAAATTACCAAGCTGTAAAATACCATCACAATCAATCCACTGACTATCCATCTCAAAAGCAACATTGGTTTGATGAACCATTACTTGATCATTAATTGTCCAAGCCTGTGAAGTAGGGTGTCTGTAAGATAAGTCATTAACTTTAATTAAAGTTACCCCGTCGTCTATATCATCGAACCTATAGGAAACACCGAGGTTGTTGCCTATTGCCGGAGTATTGCTCGGTATTTCAGTACCATCTAACTGAGTTACCGGGAACTCACCAAAAGGGAATCTAATGTCACAGAAATTAGTCCCTTGGGCTATTATTTCCCTGCTTTCCAGCACCGCAGATCCATTTCTAAAATAAACATGTCTTCCTATATCGTCAGAAGACCAAGTTATACCACTTGTATTAATTCTAGTATTAACACCATTAGTACCAGTTCCTATACTCGATAAAGTACCAGCTTTATACGGTGTAGTTAATGTTATAACCACTATTCGCCCCCTAGACTAGCTTCTAAAGTTGATAAAACATATTCATTAAAAGACTTCTTAGCCTCTTCTGCTTTAGTTTTCGACCCACTTATAATATTTTCTATAATTTTAATTACCATTATAGTTTACCTCTCTAAGCTGGATTACTAAAGTTTCTTTCTAACGGAGCAACTAAAGATACTGCGTTAGTAGTACTTCTGGTTATAGTACCAGTTGCAGAGACTTTTTGAGCAACCCCTTCACCACCAGCTACAACTACTATATTCGCATCTGTTCCAGGAGTTCTACCTCCTTGAGCATTACCGTCATAATCAAAGTCTAGCTGAACGCTACTTGAGCCTGATATATCAGCAGTCATATCCACACCGCTATTATCATCCACTAAAATAGCCGTACTGTCCCCATACTGATTACCGTTAGCGTCCTCGAAGAAAACCCTATAGTACCCAGCAGGGTCATTTTGGAGGTTATTATTAAAAGTTAGTGTAAGTACTGCTACGAAAGGGAACTGTCTCTCAGTCCCAGTGTCATCAACAAAGAATAGTCTATTAGTATCAGCCGCTTGGAAGTTATCAATAAAGACACCATTATTACTTGATTGTCTAAGTGTTTTTAGATCACTACCTACAAAGGTTAGTAACTCATCCGCAATATTACCTACCTGAGTTCCAGCGCCATCATCTATGTCTATGCTCTGTCTTAGTTGGTGTTGTATAAACTCGTATATTTGCTCAGCAGTACCAAGGTTACCGTCTATAATTACACCAAATGCAAAATAATCTGAACCTATTTGTCTTTCTCCAGAGAAAGATACCCAAGTAACCCCAGTGTCAGAACCTCCAGCTAAGTCGGTATCATCCCCAGAGCTAGTACCTCCAGCAACAGTTAAATACCATCTATTATCCGTAGCTGATTGCACTACATCATTTGCAGCATACGTAACACCAGTTCCCCAAGAGCCTCTGTTTTGGTGAGGTATATAAGTTATGGTCATTGCGTCATAAGGAGCTATATCAGGATTTCCATCAGAGTTAGCATCTATACCTATATCAGCAGTACTTATTGTTAAGTCCGCTTGCGTACTTATAGGGAATCTATAAGCAATAGAATCCATCTCAGTTACACCAATATCACCTAGTGATGATTGTCCAAATATTTGAGCTTGCTCTCTTACATATATAGTAAATTGAGTACTACGGTCAAAACCGTCAGCAAAATCACCATCTCCGTTGGGATCTGACAATATTTGAACTGCTTGGTTGACTTGCCCAGTTAATTCAAAATCAGTAGCACCTGCACCATTATTAAAATAAAGTTGATCATCTGATTCAATAGACCCTAAACCTACTATACCAGCCCATTTTTGGGTTATATTTCCTGATAAGTTTAATACAGACCACCCACCAGTTCTAATCAGATATCTAGTAGCATCATCAGCAAAATCCCAACCATCCTTAAGCTCAAATTGCTCATTTGTAATAGGGGTCATAGGGAATGGGAATTTTATTAATAGTGAATCATTTTTCCACTCCTCTTTGAGAAAAGAGTATAAAGTTTGTAAGGTAACCCCATCTGTAGACAAATTACCAGCTATGTTAAGACCTATAGTCTTAAGAACTGAATTTATTGTTACTTCTGTACCTTGGTTTAAATCATCTGGGTCTATTATTAAAGGCATATAATAAATGTACTAATCTATGTGCCATAATAGTTAATATGGATAAGTTTATACTTCAAGCTGAGGATATAATGGGGTTTGAAAAGCATGCGGCTAGGAACTCAGGTATAGAATGCATAATATGTTCTTACGATTCTTTAGATAAGGAAATAATATTAGCCAATAATAAACCTATACCTATAGGAAGCGTAGAATTTTGTAAAAGGTATTTAGGATCTATAAATAAGAACATACCAGTAAGTATTTCCTATCCTCCTATTATAAGAAATTATCTTAAACGAAAAGTATCAGTAGGTATATTTAAAAAAATACCTTTGAACTATTTTGTAAAACCTATAGGTAATAAAGAATTTACTGGAGGGATAAAAAAAGATATAGACCATACTATAGAACCTAATGATTTTGTTTATTACTCTGAGCCAATTGAAATAGAACAAGAATTTAGATTCTATATAGATTCTGAGGCTAAGTTTACTGGAAAACCTATATTAGGCTATTCTAGATATGATTCTGAGGAAAGTGAAGATTTAATTCCAAACTTAGGTATAGTTTCAGATATTATAGATTCTTACAAAGATGCTCCTAGGTGCTACACCATAGATATGGGTTATTCTAAAGAACTAGGTTGGTTTTTAGTAGAATGCAATGATGCATGGGCTATAGGGTATTATGGCTGGGGGAATATGACTGATGAAAAATATCTTTATTTTATAACTGAAAGATGGAATCAGATAGTGCTATAATTAAGCTTATGAAGACAGATTTAGGGTCAGTAGGTTTCGTAGAATTATTAGATCATATGGGGGACGATTTAGGTATAGTAAATGCCGCAAAAGTTTCTTATTTTAACCAAGCAGAAGAGTTTGGACCTAAAGAATTAAGGTTATTAAATTTTTTATTAAAAAATAAGCACGTGAGTCCAATGGAGCAGACCTCTTTAAAATTTAGAGTGAAATGCCCTCTTTATATTTCCCACCAGTGGATGAGGCATAGGACTTGGGCATATAATCAAGTTTCTCGTAGATACACTAAACAAAATATAGAGATGTATGTACCAGAAAAACTCAGAGCACAACATAAAGTAAATAAACAATGTTCCTATGATGACCAACATATAGATGATCAAACATTTATAAATTCTATAGAGAATACTTTTTCTATATGCTTACAAGCTTATAATTCTATGATAGAGGCTGGGGTAGCAAACGAAATAGCTAGAGGCGTTCTACCATGTGGTATAATGACAGAATTTATATGTACCGTTAATTTAAGAAACTTCATAAATTTCTGGGAGCTTAGAGAAAAAGAAGATGCCCAATACGAGATTAGAGTTTTTGCAAAAGCTATGATGGACCAAGTAGAGACTGTATTCCCTAGATCTATTGAGCTTTATAAAGAGTTATCAGGAATACATAAAACAGTTAATGCATTAATTTCTAAGTACTCCTTAGATGAACTTACTGGTAAATTTGAAGGGTTGAGTAAGGAGCTAGAAAATGAGTTTCAGGGATAGGTTTAATAAGAACATAGAGAAATATAAAAACACTACTCTAAGTAACAGCACTAAAATGCTTATACAAGAAGAAGTAGATATTTTTTTAAAGGAAGAAAAGCTCAATAAATTTTTTAAATGTTTAGTTCATATAAATAAAGATACAGGGGCTGTTTCTTATGGTTTCATAACGTATTCTAGGTTTATACAAGAAAAAGACTTAAAAAAGTTCATCAAACTTAAAAGGATAGAGTTAGTTAAATCTGAGCAAGCCAAAGAAGAATTGGCCGTATTAGATATACATTCTTTAGATAAATTATTAGAGATGGGGTATT
Source organism: Cognatishimia sp. (assembly GCA_013215215.1). GTDB lineage: Bacteria > Pseudomonadota > Alphaproteobacteria > Rhodobacterales > Rhodobacteraceae > Cognatishimia. The sequence goes on from JABSOU010000001.1 coordinate 104,655, forward strand.
TTAAAGAGGTGTTGGATGCTTAAGCGCAGGTTCTTAGATAATGAAGTCTTTGAGACGGTAGATAAAAATCGTGAGTATAAAACTGAAGCTTATGAAGCTTTACAAGACTACGTAGAAAAGACTAAAAAAATTAAAGACCTATATAAAAAATATAGAAAAGGTACTTTATTATACGTACAGGATGGTAGGGAAGAAGAGCTAAAATTCTCATACGCTGATAGTTATCATGAGTGGAATGAGGATGATTTTTTTTGGTGTCAAATCTTCATTACCTCAAGAGAAGGTATTAGAGTTAAACACATAAACCATAGGATGGAATATTCCCCACACGAAGCCTTAACAAACATTAATATATTGGAGCATATGCTATTTGTGGAAGAATATAGCTCATTGAGAGTTGACCTATATTCATGTATTATGGATTTAGATATATTAGAGAAATTTTTATTATCTTTAAAATTTATACCTGATAAAACGTACAAAGACCCAAAAGTAGTTAAACAATGGTGGGAGTTCTGGAATGGGTAAAGAACAGAATGTTTTCGGCATACCAGTAAAAGTTAATGACCTTTTAGAGCCTGGAGAAGCCTTCTTGGTAGATGCTTCTATATTATCAGACGAAATAGTTAAGGAAATAGAGGAAGTATTTAGTATACCTTCAGGAGATATAGGCACTATAGATGAGGAAGGTAATTTTAAAAGTATAGAGTAATTATATGAGCCAATTTAAACCTTACAAAGAGCCTAAACCTGACTTTAAAGAATACAAATTTAGAAAGTGTCTAGCGTTATTAATATTAGTTGTAGAGAGATTACTGCGCATACCTTGGTTACTTGTATTTTTACCTATAGCTTGGGTTGTTTATACCGTGCAGCAGCTTTGGTATTATAGGGAAGAGATTTTAGATTGTTTACTTACTTTTCTATTTTTACCTTTTGGTATTATATACGAAATATTATTTAAAGAAAGATCCCCTACTATTATGGAGTTTTTAGCGAAAAAAATAGATAACGAAACTATACACGATATGTACGCAGTAGTTAATAGACTACTACATATAAAGTGGAGTTATTTTTGTGATGACAACTTGGATTTGGGTAGAGTGGATAATTTTATTAAAGAGGAAAAAGAAAGTATTTCAGGTAAATTTTTCATGTGGTTATACGCATTAAAAGAAAGAAGTGCTAAAATAAAAGATAAGAAAAATGATTGAACCCGATCCTAGTTGTAAGTACATCGACAAAGCTTTACTACAAGTCGATGAACTAAAAAACCTTATTCCGTTTTGTGATTTCCCAGATTTAGAGGGTGTAATAGATAAGATTGTAAACGATATAGAATGGAATATGGAAAAGGCCAGAGATATAAATTCTGAGCTAAGGGATTATGGGAATTACTGGAAAGAAGAATATTTTGAACTAGAGAAAACATATGAAGATATGAAAGAGAGGTAACATGAAAGAAGAATTAGAAAAAATAATACAAGAAGTACATAAAGACCAAACTAGGTGGTGGGTAGACCCAGAGACAAAGCAACCTATAGAAAGAAATATCGGAGAGCTTATTGCTTTATGTCATTCAGAGTTATCAGAGGCCTTAGAGGCTGCTAGGAAAGGTTTAAAGGATGATCACTTACCCCACAGAGATGGGTTAACTGTAGAACTAGCAGATAATATCATAAGAGTATTTGATATGGCTGGAGGACTTAAGTTAGATTTAGCAGGGGCTATAGTTGAAAAGCTTGCTTATAACCGCACAAGATATGATCATAGTCATGAGGCTAGGCTTAAAGAAGGTGGTAAAAAGTTCTAGTGATAGAAAAAGAATTGTATTTACACACTAAAAAAACTATGTTGGAGTTAGACATTTTAAACAATAGCTTATCAGAGAAGCTGGCATTATTACATGTATTATTAGAACCTGAAGAGCAAGAAATGTTAGGCAACATTGTTGACGGGTTCCAAGATAAGGCCGAGTTATATATAAGTTTAATAACTAAGTCTAATGAGTTAATGAAAAATAAAGGACTATTTTAAATATGGATTGGATAGATTTTAAAAAAGTATTAGACGCTAGAAAGCTATGTCCCGAGTTAATGGCCGGCCTCTCACACAAAGAGGCTAGGGTAATAATAGAGCGTGCTTGGGATGAATATTTTGATATAAATGAATATACTTTACATAAAGCAGTATTAGATTATCTAGAGGTAGACTATTTTGAGTGTTTGTCTAGTAAAGAAGATTATGAGATGATAAAGGCTTCTTACATGCATGAAGACGATGATGATAGATATATTGTTAAGAGGGCATGTTAGTTTTGTCAAAAGTTAAGTTTATATCAGATCTTCATTTGGGACATAAAAACATAACTAAGTATAGGAAGCAGTTTTTTAGTGTACAGGAACACGACTCTTTTGTACTAGAAAACATATTATCAAACATAAGTAAAAGAGATACTTTATGGGTATTAGGAGATATTTGCTTTACTAAAGAAGCTTTTGCTAAATTTTCAGACATAATCAATTATTGCGGATATCTTAATATAATAGTAGGCAACCATGATTCTTCGAACAAGTACGCACAAGAAATACAATCAATGTTATTAGCTATAGCTGATAATTTCCACTCATTAAAAAATTTTAATGGTTATTGGTTGAGCCACGCACCTATACACCCAGAAGAGTTGAGAGGAAAGCTCAATATACACGGCCATACCCATTCCCACAATATAGGGGACGATAGATATATAAATGTCTCTTGTGAAAATACTAATTATAAACCTATAAATTTTCAAGATATAAAAGCTGGTTGGTTGACGGCCAAATAAACTATGCTATTATAGTAACCATGGTTCAAACACTATATTTTCTTAAAGGCCTACCAGCAAGTGGTAAAAGCACTTGGGCTAAAAATAAAATTGACTCATGTGGAACTAACCAAATAAAGAGAGTCAATAAAGATGATTTAAGAGAGATGCTGGACAACGGTAGGCACTCTAAAGGCAATGAAAAATTAGTTATAGATCTTCGCAACCATATAGTTACGACAGCTTTACTATCTGGAAAGCATGTAATAGTAGATGATACTAACTTAAACCCAGTTCACGAAGAGTGTATTAAAAAAATTATAGAAGAAGTAAATACGTTAGAAAACAAGAATATTAAATTTGAATTAGTAGAGTTTAATACCCCTATAGACGAATGTATTAAAAGAGATAATAATAGAGAGAAATCAGTAGGTGAGCAAGTTATTCGGAGAATGGCCAATGAGTCTAATAGTTTTGGTAGTTCTAATATAAGACCATATACGTGTCCATACACAGCTAGGGAAGGGGGAAAGCAAGATTGTATAGTAGTGGACTTAGATGGGACTGTAGCTTATAATAATGGACACAGAGGTTGGTACGATGGCGCTAAGGTCTATGGGGATGATGTTAAATATCCTATAAGAGATATAGTTTTAGGTTACAAAGAATTTATATTTTTACATGGAGGGTATGATATTAAATTAATATTTGTAACAGCTAGGCAGACAGGGGTTGATAATATATGCCAAAAAGAAACTGTTAAGTGGATAGATGAAAAGCTGTTGTTTGGGCATGAGAATCACCAAGATTATCTACTTCAAATGCGTAAGCAAGGAGATAATAGAAAAGATTGTATAGTAAAAAAAGAAATTTATGAAAATTATATAGAGCCTTATTATAGTGTTTTGTGTGTTTTTGACGATAGAGACCAAGTGGTTAATATGTGGAGAGATTTGGGATTAATGTGCTTACAAGTAGATAAAGGAGACTTCTGATGAAAGTAGATATTGAAATATTAAAGAAATATGAAGAAAATGGATTGGTTACATGTAAAAAACATAATGATTTTCCTTTGTATATCTGGAATTATACCCAGAAGGTTCAACACAATCCAGAATTTTGGGACGGTTATACTAAGATGTGCCGAGGGTTGATAACTACCACAGAAGGTGAGGTAATTGCAAAACCTTTTAGTAAGTTTTTTAATTATAACGATCAATACTTGAAAGAGTACTACTTAGAAGTACCAGAAGATTGGAATAATGCATTAATACAAGAGAAAGTAGACGGCAGTCTTGGTATACTGTATTTTTGGGGTGCTATACCTTATATTGCTACTAGAGGTAGTTTTCATTCTGAGCAGGCGCAAATAGCCACTGAATGGATACACGAAATTAACCTTTCAGATTGTTTAGGTGATTTATGGAGAAACGATCATACTCATTTATTTGAAATTATTTATCCTGATAATAGAATCGTAGTTGATTACGGAGATAAAAAAGAATTAAGATACCTATGTTCTGTAGACGATGATGACAAGACTACCATATTTGACAATTTACCAGAAGCTATAAGTAGAGCTAAAACCTATTCATTAGAAGAATTTAACCAGAAAATGGAAAACCAACCAAAAGACGGGGCTGCGGAAGAGGGGTTTATAGTAACTTTTCCAGAAGGTAGAGTTAAGTATAAATTTGATGAGTATGTAAAACTTCATTATATTTTTACTGGTTTAACAGACTACTCTATATGGGAAAGTACTAAAAATTATTTCTTAGCGAAATCTGAAGATCAGCTTTTAGAGGACAATGTGCCTGATGAATATCTATATAAAATAGGTAGTTATAGGGCTAGACTAATAAAAATGTTTTTTACTGTAGAGGACTATTATAAGCAATTATTCCAAAGCCTTAATTTAGATAAATTGCCTAGCAGGAAAGACCAAGCAGAGTTTATTTTTAGATCCCTGTATCACAGAGGACTAAAAAAAGAAAGATCTGCAATTTTATTTAATATGTTGGATAAAAAAAGTTATGAATCTATAATTTGGGATATAATAAAGCCTGAGAAAGAAGTAAGAAGCTTTTTGGAGTTATAAATGGTATCAGATAAATTACATTTAATATGCGGTAATTGCGGAGCGGACGACCATTGGGAGGGTATAAGCATAGAGGATGGTGTCCCAGTTTTATTAGGACCCATTACTGATACTACTGAGGCTTATCTTACTTGTGGCAATTGTAGCACTGTTCACCCATTAGGAAAGTATACCCATATAAAAAACGAAACGATAAAATTAAATCCTAAACAGAAAAACTTAGTATTGCAAGCTTTTTCGTGCGCGTGTAAGTTAATGCATTCTCTACACGATGGTTTATTTATGGTTTTTAATGGTGAAGAATATATTAGTAAATTAGGTATACAGTTGCAAGAAATAGAAAAAAGGTTAGGTATTAATATAAGTGAAGATGAATAAAAAGATTAAAAAAAGAGTAGATAAATTAAGGGAAGTATCCCCGAATCTTTTAGAAAAATTTAATGATTTAGATTTGTACAGGCTATATGAATCTTATAGCTTATGTGTATATGATGTAGATTGGTTAGAGAACTCTAACGAAAATCATATATCTAATATGTTATTATTTAGGTATGTTGAAAGCAACAGAGAAGATATGGAAAAAGGTTTTGAAAGTTTACACGAGTGGTTTAGTGAGCTTGATAATAAACTAGAAAGAATTAAAGGAGCTTTTTTATGATTAAATGCTATTCGATGGGTAAAGAAGTAAAGATACATTGTTTTAGTTATCCCGCAGGTGAACCAGGGTTTAGGGTTTATGGACCTAGGGTAGACCTTATCAAAGTGATTCCAGATACTTTAGAGGGTTCCAGTTTATGTAGTGATTTAATAATAGCAGCGCAATTACTTACTAGGTTTAAAGATGCAGAGCTTCTATTGCCTTACTTGCCTATGAGTAGAGAAGATAGGGCTATGGATAAAAATGGTTATATAACCTCTATTGGAAAAGATACTTTAATTAACCAATTGTTTAGTGGGGCTAACAAAATAACTACCTATGACATGCACTCAAGTGCCTGTATTAAAACTGCATTACATCTTATAAAAGATATCAAACCAGAACCTGAATTTGATTTAACATATGAAGAATTTGACCCAGATATAGTTATATTTCCAGACGGAGGGGCTAAAGATAGGTATAATTATATGTTGGTTGATAGGGCTGATGTAGTTGGGTATGCTACTAAATCTAGAACTGATAATGGTTTAAAAATACACGATGTTACTTGTGTTTGTCAACCAAACAGCGAGAGTCCTGTTAATTGGCGGGAAAGCTTTATTGATTGGATAGGTATGGAATCTAATTGCAAGAGTGAAGTTAAAATATTAGTAATGGACGATATATGTGATGGAGGGGCTACTTTTATAAAATTAGCTGAATATTTAAAAGAACAGTGTAATATCGTTAGGCTAAATATGGCACTACATGTTAGTCATGGGATATTTTCTAAAGGCTTAGATAGTTTATTAGAACATTACAACCATATTTACACTACAGATTCTTTCTGTAATTTCATAGAGCATGAAAAACTAACTAGATATAAAATTTTTGATTAAAAAGGAGAACACGTGAATTTATTATTATCAACCGACGTATATAAGGTGAGCCACGGAGACCAATACCCTAAAGGCACAACTAAAGTTTATAGCTATCTATGTGCTAGAAAAGGATTTTCCCAAGAAGAAAGTAAAGTAATATTTTTTGGGTTAAAATACTACCTAGAGAAGTATTTAGCTAAAGGTATTAGCCATGAAGATATAGATGAATTTATAAAAGTCTATTCTAAAATAGCCCCTTTAACTAAAGAAACTATAGATAGAATGTGTTATGTAGCTGACTTAGGTTATTTACCTATCAGAGTAAAGGCGCTACCTGAATTTGAGGAATATCATACTTTTACCCCTTTATTAACCATTACTAATACAGATCCCAATGCTTATTGGTTAGTTAACTATATAGAAGGTCTCATGTTAAAGCTTTGGTATCCTTGTAGCGTTGCTACTAAGAGCAAGAAATATTTTAATATTGCTAAGTCTTATACTGGAGAAACTTGTGATGATGGTGAACATCTTCCGTACGCTGTACATGATTTTGGGTATAGGTCAGTTAGTTCCGAAGAATCTTCTATGTTAGGAGGGGCAGCACATCTAGTTAATTTCAAAGGTTCAGATAATATATTAGGCGAGTATATGCTTAACAAATACTACCAACTAGAAGGTGCTAAGTCAGTGCCAGCATCGGAGCATAGTGTTATGTGCAGTCATGGTAAAGAAGACGAATTTAAATCATTTGAAAGGATGCTAGATCTTTACCCTACTGGAATTGTCAGTATAGTTTCAGATACCTATGATTTATGGAATGTGTTAGAGAATTTTACAGATAGATTATCTGATAGAATACTTAAAAGAGAAGGTAAGGTGGTATTTCGCCCGGATTCTGGATTACCAGAAGATATAATATGTGGTAATCCTTATAGTTATGACCCTAGTGAAGTAAAAGGTGCATTAAATATCCTATGGGATAAATTTGGTGGTAGAGTCAATAAAAAAGGCTATAAAATTCTAAACCCGAAAGTAGGTTTAATTTATGGAGAAGGCATAACTTTAGAAAGGTACGAAAGAATTTTATTAAGAATGAAAAATATGGGATTTGCCTCTTCTAATTTAACTATAGGTGTTGGTGGGTTAATGCTACAAAACAATTCTAGAGATGATTATGGCTTCGCACAAAAAACTACCTACATAGAGGTCAACGGGGAGCCTAGGAATGTATTCAAAGACCCCATAACAGATAGAAAGAAGAAGTCCCATAAAGGTTTACTTAGTGTAGAGGAATCACATATATCTGGGATACATACATTAGATGTCACAGAAGAGTGTTCTTGGGAAAAAGAGAAAGAAGGTCTTTTAAAAACAGTGTTTTTAGATGGTAAGCTATGTTAATATAGTTAATATAGTTAATATGTCTAAAAAACAAGTTAATTGCGAGAAATGTGGTAGAGAGGTATACATGGACACTGAATGGGCTGGGCTTACCCCTCCTAAACCCAGTGACTACTGCCCTACTTGTAGCCCATTAAAAAGCTTAGATATATTATCTAAGAAAGTAGAAGAGAGTTTAGGTTTTGAACGTACCCCTAACACTTTACAAGCATGGGAATCTTTAACTACTAAAGCTAAAGCAGAATCCCAAGCAGAGTATGATTACTGGTATAACAAGAAAAAAGCAGAGCTAGAAGGACAAGACCATAACTTATAAGAACTCAAAAATAAAAATAAAAATAAGCCATGGGTATAATTTATAATTTATGTTATTATAAAAGACGTTAAAAGGAGAAATAATGGAAATAACCATATCATTATTAATAATTACAGTTGTCGGGGTTTTCGCCCTTGTTTCGGTTGCTACAGCTTTTAGAAGAGTAGTAAATACTAATATGGTACATATTGTCCAAGAGAAAAAACAAACTACAGTATATGGTAAAGATACAGAAAACGGTAACGTTTACTATGATTGGCCTAGTTGGGTTCCCGTTATAGGTGTTACTAAGACGGTAATGCCCGTGTCAGTGTTCGATATCAGCCTCAATAATTATGAAGCTTATGATAAAGGTAGACTTCCTTTTGTGATTGATATTAAAGCTTTCTTTAGAGTTTCAGATGCAAACACAGCAGCCCAAAGAGTATCTAATTTTAATGAGTTAGAAAAACATTTAGCAGCGGTACTTCAGGGATCAGCTAGAACTTTATTAGCGAAATCCGACATAGAAACTATTATGGAAGATAGGGCTAGTTTTGGCGATTCTTTTACAGAAGAAGTTAGTGAGCAGCTAAAATCTTGGGGTGTTAAAACGGTTAAGAATATTGAATTAATGGATATCAGGGATACTGGCGATAGTCATGTAATTTCAAATATTATGAAAAAGAAGAAATCTTTTATTGAGATGGAATCTAGGGTTGAAGTTGCTAAGAATAAACAACAAGCCAGTGTTGCAGAGATAGAAGCTGATAAAGAAGTTAAATTCCAACAAGAAGCTGCCGACCAAGTAGTGGGTTTACGTAAAGTAGAAAACCAAAGAGAAGTTTCTTTAGCTAATGAGGAAGCTGTACAAGCGGTTGCTGATCAATCTAAGATAACTACAGAAAAAGAAATGGCTGTTAAGCGTGTTCAAGAAGTAGAAAGATCTAGGATTGATAAAGATGTTCAAATAGTCCAAGCTGAACAAGAAAAAGAAAAGTCTATAATTATTGCTAAAGGTAATAAAGAACAGACTATCTTAGTTGCAGACGGTAAGAAAGAAGCTAAGTTACTTGAGGCTCAAGGTATTGAGGCTGAAGGTAATGCTAGAGCTTCTGCTGAAAAAGAAATGCAAAGAGCTCCAGTAGAGGCTAAAATTGAACTAGCGAAAGAAATTGGTAGTAATACTGGTTACCAACAATATCTAATTGAGGTTAGAAAAGTAGAGGCTTCTGAGGCTGTTGGTATCGAACAAGCCAAGGCTTTACAAGATGCTGAGATTAAGGTGATTACAAATTCTAATTCACCTAATTCAGGGTTAGACAACGTGATGGATTTATTTAGCTCTAAAGGAGGTACTCAAGTGGGTGCTATGTTAGAGGGTTTATCCAATACTGAAACTGGTCAAAAAGTCTTAGACCATTTAAATAAAGACAAGAAAAAGAAGTAGATAAAAAATATAGGGCGTAGAATTTACTGCGCCCTTTTTATATTATAAGGAATTAATAATTGTTTAAAGACCCGACACCCCACTTAAATCAAGAAGCTTTAGACATACTACTCAATGAGGGGTTCGAATATAATCCTAGTTATAGTGCCTACGTAAGGTTTAACTATGGGCCTCACCCATTAGACCATAACAGGAAACTACCAGAACCTTATCTTATGGAGATGGTAACTTATTCAGATAAAGAAGAGGATATAGATTGGGAAGGCCCAGGTCTATATTGGGGTAGGATACCCTTGAAGAATAAAGAAGATAATTTATGGCTATACAATAGGGATAAACTTTGTTTAGGGCTAGAAGAACCCTTAGAGATAAAGCCTTTGATTAATAGGCATTACTGCATGGCTCTACATGAAACTTTTTTAGAAGCAAATAAAGAAAGTATACATAGGTCTGTATTAAACTCTATAAGTTTTTAATTAAACCATTTAAAGTCTTTTTTACATTTATTAGGTTCAGAGAAGAATCTTCTTAGAGCAGAGAATAAAACCGCTACCTCAGACTTACTATTAGATTTCTGTTTTTCTGCTTTAACTATAGTAGTAAGTTTACCTCCGTAAAAGTAAATTAAACCCCAACTTTCAGGTAATTCGTCTTCCTTTATTAACCCTTCTGGGCAAACATAATATCGGTAATCTCCCATACCCATATGCGGGTATTGCCTAAAAAATTTTCTTGAGTCAGCTTTAAAATCGCTTCTAGAAGTTTTAATTTCACATAAGCAGGTCCTACCCCCTTGAGAAACACCTAAAACATCCGCTACTTCCCCAGTAGAATGGCAAGCCACAAAATCTTTAAGCACTACACTATAACCACCGTTTTGACTTCTTTTTATATAGTTGGCAGTTTTGTCTATTAATTCAGAGTGGAGTTTTTTAGTGTTAGTAAAAAGCCTTTTAGTAGCTTTTTTCTTTATCTTTTTTAGAAAAGCCATATCTATCTTCTCTCCATACCTAAACACTTTAAAAAATACTTCATTTCCCAAGAATCGTACAGAGATTTAACATATACTCTAGGTTTTCTATATCTGTGGGCTTTGTTTTTAATATGGGCTTTGGCTGCACCCATAGTTAAAAACCATGTTTGATCTTCATAACTATATTCTATTAACTTGGCCTCATATTTTTTATCATAAAGCTCTTCTGCTATTGAAACTAACTCGTCTAGGTCTAGAAGAGGAGAATATAGATTTTCTAGATGCTCTATCAATTGTAGGTCTTCATCTTCTATTTCCTGCATATAATATACAGGGCCTTCGTAATCATTTTCTTCTAACTCTTGGTTATGTTGTTGGTTTTCTTCGTATTCATCTTGATAAGATTCTACACCTTTTAACAACTCTTCTATAGTGCAATCACCTTTTAGTGAAAGCTTGTTATACGTATCCTCTAAAAGAAATTTACAATGCTCTATTAGGTCTTCCTTAAGACTTTCATAATCTTGGGATTCACAATCAGAGGTGCAAAAAATCTCATACTCTCTTAGGGAGTATGAATCCTCACCCTCTTCTGATTCTTGTGGGTCTAGTACAGCGTTAAAACATAATGATTGCACTACATATATAGGGTAAGCAGTTCCTACCACATCTTGTGTTTGGTATTCTTTGATAATACCCCTAAATTTTTGAGGTACATAAATTAAACCTAATTCTTGGGTAATTAAATTGCTTATGTAACTATGTATTTTGTTAATTAAGTAGTTGATCTTCATATGTTTCCTTTAATTTTTGTTGTAGTTTAGTATAATAAACAGGCTTATCTATTTGTAGTGGGATTCCTAGAATCCTATCTATATCTTCTTTTTTAAGCTCTTTGTTTTCACAAAGATCTTGAAAAGTGCGTCTTCGTTCAAGTGTTTCAATAATTTCCCAGTTTTGTTTCATTTTTTTATAGAACAAATTAAATCTAGTTCATAAGTAAAACTATTACTTGTAAGCCTAAGCAAAAACTCTTCAATATGTACTCGCAACCATTTTACGACCTCTTGCTCTGGTGGGTTACGAAGTTTAGTATTATAGTAGCTATATGTTGTGTCAAGAAAGCCAACATTAGTCAACGTAACTATTACTCCGCTAGGCAAAGATAAACAAGCTTCGAGACTATCACCCGTAGGATTAAAAGCTACTCTAATATCGTTGGGGTTTAAAGAAAATAGAAGTTTTTCGATACAATCACTAACCACTCCACGATCTAGGTGTTTTACAATTTTATCTAAAAGATCTCTTTGGTAGTTTACCCCTTGAGAGATTTTTATAATTTTATCCCTAAATATCTTACTTGATAAATAACCTTTTTGGTTTTCAAAATAATCCCGAAAATCTGAGTAAATATAGGATTTAATTATAGATGAGTGGTGTAATATAATAGGTAATATACTCAAAGCCCCAAGGTTAGAGCCTTTCACACAATTAATAAAAGGCTCTATATTAACCCGCATACTATCCTTATAGTGGTAAGGATTACCCATTTTTATATCTATTGAAGGAGGGGATAACTTATCTGAGCAAGAATATACCACCTCTGTGGTCTTATATTCAAATAAATTATGCCACATCTCGTAAAGATTAATATTTAAGGGTTTTAGGTCGTCTATTAGCATTACTTACTGTGTTTACCATAAGCTTTTAAAAGCTCTTTACGCTCTTCTTTAGACTCTATTATTTGGTTTTGTAATTGCTTAGTAAATTCTGTCGTAGCTTCTCTATATTGGTTAAAAAACCCGTCCTTGTCTTTTATCGTAGCGTTTAGTGAGTCTATCTCTTTTTCTTTAGCCTTTATATCGTGTTGATATTTTAAGGAAAGTTTTTCATAGTCTAACTGCATCTTTTGCAAAGCTTCACTGGACTCTGCCATAGTCTTACTTCTTAGAGCACTTAATTCCTCTTTAGCAGCGACTATATCTGAGTTAACTTGCGCTATAGTATTTTGGTGCTTAGTTATCTCTTTCCCATATTCTAGTTCTACCTCAGACTTAACTCTAGATAATCTATTTTCTAAGTCAGTTATAGTTTTTTCGCTAGTCAATTTGCAGTTAGTTAGTTTAGATTCATATTCCGCTTTTTGAGTAGCTAAAGCAAGTTCTTTATCGGTTTCATATACCTCATTTTTCTTCTCTAATTCGGCACATTTATCCTCTAGTTTTTCACACTTACGCTCAAGTATACTTTTTTCGCCTTTAAGCCCATCTATAGTATTGTTAAGTAATTCTTTGAGTTCTCTTAATTCTTTATCGTTTCCAAACATTTTTATTTCTCCTTTATTTTTATAATAGCATAGTTACAAGTATTTCTCATCTTCGTGGACAAAAGGTAATTTATTTACTTGGTTTTTAAACTCTTCTAAAATTTTTATCATCATAGGTATATCAGGGTAACAACAATACCCTCCTTCTATAAAGTCCATATTATCTTTATCACAAAAGAAGTTAATATGATTTACAGCTTCAAAAGTAATTCTAGCTGATATAATTACATCTTCTACCTCGTACTTTTCAAGCCCTTCTATATCTTGTTCAGTTACATAGAAAACACATATAACGGCCCAATGCTCTGCTTGACAAACATACATTCTATAAGGGCCGTCAACCCAAACAAGGTTAGGTGCAATATTATTACCAGTTTGGTACTGCATGTCTGCAAGGTGTTTAGATAAACTCATCTCTAAAAACTCCAACCTTTTTTATTTAGTTTTTCCCTCCTTCCCCAAAGTTTGTTAAGAGACTCTTCTAATTGTTGCTGTTGGTATCTATCATTAGCAAGCGCAATCTTACTTTGCTCAGTATCTTTATATCTCCTAGCATGAAAATCCTTTTCAAACTCATGTAATTCTTTTTCTTTAAGTAATATTAACTTGTCTATTTCTTTTATTAAATTAATACCTTTATTAGGGTTTTTCTTAAATTCTTTAGGTTTATATCCTGAAGACCCTTCTATATATCTACCCCTAGATGTTGCATAATATTTTGACATGTGATTAATTCCTATTTTGTATCTATTCTTTTAAATTTTTTATTATTTCACTAATTTGTTTTGTCATTTTTTTCTCCTTTCAAAAGATTCAGAAGAGGATCATCATCCAGATCAATCAAACGGCCTTCTCCGGTCATCTCTATACCTCTTATTCTAACATAGTAAGAGTAAGCCCCAGCTACCTCATAAGAAAAATCTATTCTATCATCGTCTCTATCAGGTCCGTTATAGTACCAAAAATTTAGTTCCCTAGTATCTATTAGACAATATATACTAGGTTTATATTTGCGAACTAATAATAATAAAGTCTCATACTTTAAATAAGACTCGTTATCTTTTATTAGTTTTAAATGATTATATATTTCTTCTTCTTTGTCCATTATAATCCCCAATCTCTTTTAAATAAGTTAAAAGAACTGTAAAATCTAGACCAGTGCTTTAAAACTGTTTCTTTAGGTAAATTACACCTTTTTATAAGCCTTCTAAGTTCTTTTTTTGTAGATTTTTTACTATCTTTATCACCTATTTTAAAATATGCTGCTAGTTCCCAAGAAGTACCAGTACTAGGAAAACAAGCAATATAATATTCAAACATTCTTCCTACTCCTTTTTCTTCTTATATACCCATTTGAGAACATATTAGGAATCCTATAGCTAATCCACCATTCCTAATTCTGCTCTTAAGTTCATTATTTCAGTTTGTTTTTTAACTGCTCTTTCATCTTGGATACACAAAGAATGAAGTAAGACATCTTCTATTTGAGCAAAACCTAATATTATAGAATCGAACTCTTGAAATTGGTGAGGTTTAAGGTTTTCTTTAAAAGCCTTTATTCTTTTAAAGTGCTCTTCACTTAGCTGTATATATCTATCGTGTAATTCCCACAATTTATCTAACTTATGTAGCATATTAATCTTGCCTAGTATTTTTATTTATTAAATTATCGTTTATATACGTTATCACAAATAATCTAGGAGCGTATTTAGCTTGTAAACATTTTTTAACATGCCCCATACAATTATTGGAAAATCCAAGAGTTAACCCTAACCCAAAAACCAGTACACAGGCTATAACAGTAGACCAGTCATCCCTAGAGTAACTATTTTTTTCTGACTGCAAATACTTTTTAATTGTAAATACAGAGATAATCACAGTAGATAAAAAAGTGAATATTGCTAAAAGCCCCCAAAAAGAAGCATCTGCAAAACTAGCCCAAAAACCGTAATTACCTATCTCTACAAATAATGCAGAAGCTTGCTCCCCTACTAAAGAAGCACCAGCTTTTACTGCTTCCGTTAATTCTATTAAATATTTATCAAAAATTTCTTGCATATATTTTTCCTTTGTTTAATATTTTAACATCTTTTTGTCGTAAATTATTGCTTTTTCCATATTAGCCCTTTTATTTTATACTATCCCACCAAATACCTTTACCGTTAATATTAAAACAAAAGTCACAAGCCCCTGAAGAAGTTTCACCTATAGGGAATAAGGCTTGGAAGATTTTAGATGTTTCATAAGATTTTATGTACATATTGAAGTCTAAAAAACCTTGAACTAACGTATCTATTTCTCTAGCTTGCTCTTCGTCTTGATACCTACCGTGTTTTAAATAAGGTTTATCTCTCTCTATAAAGACTCTTAATCTTACATTATTAAACTTTTTATCTGCTCTAGTTATAAATTCATCATTTACAATGAATAAAGGCATATAACCTGAATGAGATTCATTATAGAAATCATCGTATATACTACCTAAGTGTATAGGTGAGTCAGTTATTAAGTAATCTACCTTACCATACAGCTCTGCTTCTAATTTTTGTTGCTTTGCCGATAAGTAGAACTGTGACAATTCATCTATTTCTTTGTTTTGCCAAGCCCATCTCTTAGCATACTCAGATACTAATTCAACTTTTAAGCCTGCCTTCTTCATTTGTGTATAAAGTTGTGCTGCTGTAGTAGATTTTCCTGCTCCAGGACCCGCGTAAAATTCAATTATTGTTGTCATGGTATTGTCTCCTTGTACCAACCATTATAACATTAATAACCGTACATGTTGTTAGCATGAATTGTTAAACACTTACTAGAACAAACGTTCATAGCTGATTCTACCATTTCTATAGCGCGCCAAGCAGTAGTATGTTTATCTAACTGATTGCCAAAAAAATTAATATTTAAATCTTCAAGAGATCTAGATACATAATATTCCTTAGAGCATATTAAGCATTTTTGCCTTTTGTCTATAAGCCTAGCTTTAGAAGTCATAGTCGTAAAACTCTCCGCCTATTTGATATTCAGTTTCTTCAGTGACCTCATCCAGTATTTCAAAGTGTTCTAATATATTATCAGCTTTATTAAATTCGTTATCGAATCTATTCTTAAAGATTTGTAGTGCTTGTTTTTTAGTTTCAGCTTCTATTTCAGTGGAATAACCTAAATTAAACTTCTGCACCCAGCTAACGTGGCAATCATATTTCTTCACTAATTGCAACTCCTTCTATAGGTAAGGGTTTTAGCATAATCTATTAAATAAACCCTAGGGGCAAATTTTATCTTTATTAATTTATGTGTGTGTACTAATAAAGTGGGGAAACACACCAGAGAAGCCATCACACAAATAACCAGAACAACTCCATCACGATCAGCAATATGTTTATTTTTATCCCATATCCCCTTAATCATTATTATGCAAGTAATTAGTATTATTAAATAAATAGTGCTAGTTACTAAACAAGAACAAAACTTATAAGTCAATAATTCTTGTAGTACTAGAGGTGTTTCCTTAACTAAAAATTCCTTAGCTGAGGAATAAGTACTGATTAAATCAGTTAAGACTACGTTTGTAAAATTTTCTATGTTTGCATTCATTTAGTTATATCTCCCATCAATAATGTCTTTAGTGTAAAGCATATCTTTAGTGCTTTCAAGTAGCCCAGAAGAATGGCTTGTAGGTACTATATTAGCACTTTTAAATAAGTCTGTCACTATATTATCTGCCCCATAATTTAGATTTGATACTTTAGCAATATTAGAACACCAATATTGCGCATCTATACCCCTACCAAATTGAAATACTATGCGACCCGGGTAAAGTTCTTTCCAAGACTTCAAAAACTCTACCACTCCTACAAAGAGTGCAAGACCTTCTGTATAAGATAAGGACTTTTCTTGGCAGATATTATCTTCGTAATTATATAACTTAATAATATAACAATCTAATAAGTCATCATAAGAGAAAATTCCGCAAGTATCTTTAGGTTCGTTATTCGATAGTTTCACATATCACCACTTTAGTATGCTTAGGTTTCTCCTCCATGATATTTATTTCATACAACATACCAAATAAAGCAGCCTTAAACCCTTGCTTATTTTCTTCAGAATAGTCCTCTGTATTTTCATTATTAGCGTGTAGCTCGTCTATAAAATCCATTAATTTAGCCCTAGTAGAGTCTGGCATTTGATATTTGTAAACTAAATTATTCATTTACTACCTTCTTTTGCTCTTGTAAAATATTTATAACTGTGTCTACTAATAACCCTAATGGCTCATCATAAGCAAATAGGGGTAGTACCACTGCACCAACTTCTTCTCTTGAGTAAAACCAATTTAGTAAGTCATGGCAATCATAAGCTTTATAGTAATCTTCTACTTCCTCCCTATTCTCACCTGGTTTACGTTTTTGCCACTTAATCTCTTCTATAAACCCTTCCTCCGCTGTAGATTCTGGGGGAGAAGAAGAGCCTAGAATTTCAACCCACCAACCAGTATGTCTTTCAGAATCAAATCCCAAATCCTTTAATTGTTCAGCTAATACATGCGTTACAACTTTTTGTTCCATATCACTTCCTTAAGCCAATAAATTGGCAAACCTCTTTAAAATAGGGCTTTACTATTTTTTCGTCCTGTTTTTATCCAAAGATCTAGTAGTTTTAACCAACCATCTCTAAATACGGCCGATTTACCAGTAGTCCTACCCGTAACTGTATACATATTATAATCTTTAAAACAATCTATACGCATCGTAGTCCCAATCTCTTACAAGTAAAACACTAGAAAGAGGTATAACCTTAGTCTCATTTTTTCTCTCTTCTAGGAAATGCCCGTTGTAGTGGCTAAAGGCAGGTAATATATACTTTAAGACTATCTTTTCTTCTAAATAATAGTGGATGCTATCACCATGTTCCGTACTATTGGCACAGTCATAAACAAAGCTTTCACTATTTCCATCTACAAGTTTTATTTGTAAAACTCTCTTATCTTTATTATTCACTTCACAGACCTTTTAATGAAATAAAATATAAACCACGGCTAACCAATAAAAAGCTTTATTCCAATCGCCTTCTTGTGCTGCTTTATATGAAGTTTTAACTAGTTTGTAAAATAGAGTAAGTACTAATGCCAGTATTACTATTAATAAAATTAAGGTTGGTAACGGCCCAACTGTCGCTGTTAATTCCATTACTTTTGTTGTTAATTCTGTTGTGTTTTCCATGTTTTCTCCTTTATACTATTTATTATAACATCTCTTATTAAAAGCTGTCACCTTGCATTTAATATACCTCTTTGTATCTCGTAATCTGTAAAACAAGATAGCCCCCCTTGATACCCATATTTAAATATATAGCAAGTAACTTTATTCTCATCATCGTGTACTACTGATACACTATGTTCGGGTACTGACCTATATTGTTCTTTAGCCTCAAATTCTCTAGTGAATCTGTAAGATTCCTTATCAAAGGATTTAGCATCACTGGTGTGGCAACCAAATAATGTACTTAATAATATTAATAAGATAAATAAATTTTTCATTTTATACTCCAAATACCCCAGTAAGCCAATTATACATATAGGGGTGTATATTTGCAATAATCCAAAAATTAATAAAGAGTGCAATAAGGAATACTTTGTCGGCTGTATGGCTACAAAATATACATCCTCTAGCGTTTACCTCAACCCATGGAGTCCTTTTAATTAAACAAAATAAAACATAAATAATACCTGCTTGTAGTCCTATAAGTAATAATCCATATAATATATGAAAATTCATACACAATAACGCTAATTTTTCGTGTTCGCTTACAATGCTCATTTTATCTCCTTTTCTAATCAATTATATCATAACCAAAATAATGGTAATTATATAGAAGTTTAACCTTCGTTAAATTATACAGAAACTTAGTGCTAACATAATTAACTGGAGCTTTAAAAGTTCTGAGGCTTAATCACCTCGCATCTGGCGGTCAGCAGAAATGTCCTGACCGCATAATATATGACATTTCCTGGGATTTTGTTTCCAGGAGATTGTAGTGTATGTCCAGAGCCTAGGCTTAAAGACTGCAATGATCGTCCAGATGCGATTGATTAACTCCTGGAATTAATTAACTGTTGCTCCATTAATAATAGGAGTAGTGAATTGTATAAATTATTAGTAATAGTCTTAGTTATGGTTGGCAGTAACCTTGCCCTAAAAGCAGTGGAATTTGGGAATGAGCTTCAAAAATCTTTTGTTGCTCAAATAGTGAAATCTCATGGTTATGACTGCCCTAAGCCTATAGCTTTAGCCTCTATGGAACACAAAGAAGGCTGGGTGTTAATGTGTCAAGATTCGTTTAACACAGAGACTCAGA
>JABSOU010000010.1 GCA_013215215.1 Cognatishimia sp.
ATTGCTGCTGCGCGTTCTGTATCGCCATACGTTTCGAGTGAAGGGAGCGCCTTTAACTCGGGAAAGTGGTTGTTTAATTCATCGTCAAAACCCAGTCGGCGTTCCAAGCTGTCGCGAGACTGCATGCTTTCGGCAATGACCATGATGGAACCGCTCATACCCCCAGAAAACCGCCCAATCAGGTTTGCGGCAGTTGCCCCGGCTGAGTGGTTATTCATTCCAACCCAATGTTCTTCTGTCGTGGTTTGGTCTGAAATAAAGGGCAGGGCGGCCACGCCACGTTCTTGCAGTCTAAAGATTGCGTCTCGAACTTGCGGCGACTCTGGGGCCATAATTGCAACGCCACTTGTCGTAGAAACATCAATAGTGGACAGAAACGCTGTGATGCTGTGCGGATCATTTTCATCAATTTGATGAACGTCACACCAGACGAGGTCCTCAGCAAAGGTGGTTCCGGCTTCCTCAATGTGGCGAATTATCTCGTTCAAGAACTGATCACCGGAACGGGGCAACGCAAAAACAAACCGATACTTTTGCGATTTGGCCAAGTTTGCGGCTTGGATATTTCTGACGAATCCTAGTTTTTCGATGGCCGCATTTACGCGCTCAACAGTTTTTTGCTTCACGCCTTCACGGCCATTTAGCACGCGATCTACCGTCGCGCGGCTGACACCAGCCTCTTTAGCGAGATCTTTTGTTGTCGGGCGAAGCATTGTCTGGATGCGTACTAAGGTGTCATTTTTGCTCATATTATCAGACATTTGTTCTGGCGCAACCGGATGAAAGGCAGCAAGTAGTTCCCATTTGTTTTGATGGATCTAGCACATTTTGAGGCACGTGTGTCAAAAAAAACTTGCATTGAGGCACGTGCCTCAAATACTACTAAGGGTACGTCGAGTCGCGGCGAGGAGGCGCGGCGTTGAGTGAAAATGGGAGGAGAAATCCAATGAAAACCAAGATGATGATTACTGTTGCAGCTGGCGCAATCCTCGCGTCTGGTCTGTCGACTGCGGCAACTGCAGAAGATTTGACCCTATGCTGGGCTGCATGGGATCCAGCGAACGCATTGATTGAGTTGAGCAAAGACTTTGAGGAAAAGTCCGGCCACAACATGAGCTTCGAATTCGTGCCATGGCCAAGCTTCGCTGATCGTATGCTGAACGAGCTGAATTCTGGAGGTGAACTCTGCGACCTGATGATCGGTGATAGCCAGTGGATCGGTGCGGGCGCTGAAAACGGGCACTACGTTAAATTGAACAATTTTTTCGATGCCAACGGCATTTCTATGGGTGATTTCATTCCTGCGACTGTGACCGGTTACTCGGAATGGCCAAAAAACACACCAAACTACTACGCATTGCCAGCGTTCGGTGATGTTGTCGGCTGGACATACCGTAAAGACTGGTTCGAGCGTCCAGAGCTTCAATCAGAGTTCAAGGAAAAATACGGTCGTGAGCTTGGCGTTCCGGCATCTTTGGACGAGCTGAAGGACATCGCAGAGTTCTTCCAGGGTCGTGATATCGATGGTACAACAGTTTATGGCGCGGCGATCTACACGGAACGTGGGTCTGAAGGCATTACAATGGGCGTGACGAATGCGCTTTATAACTACGGCTTCCTTTATGAGAACCCAGACAAGCCTTACGACCTTGAGGGTTTCGTGAACTCTGCTGGGGCTGTTGAAGGGCTGGAGTTCTACAAAGAACTGTACGAAGTTGGTACACCTCCAGGTTCTTCCAACTGGTACATGGGCGAGAACATCGATGCCTATCGTTCGGGTCAGGTTGCAATGCAAATGAACTTTGCGTTCATCTGGCCAGGTGTTGAAGCAGATGAGAATGTTGGTGGCGGCAAGTCTGGATACTTCCCGAACCCAGCAGGCCCATCAGGCCAGTTCGCGCAGCTGGGCGGTCAAGGTATTTCTGTCGTATCTTATTCTCAAAAGCAGGATGCCGCGCTTGAGTACATCCAGTGGTTTGCACAGCCTGAAATTCAGGCAAAATGGTGGGAGCTCGGCGGTTACTCGGCACTGAATGCAGTTGTGGAAGACCCAAGCTTTGCAACCAGCCAACCCTACGCGCAAACATTCCTGGACTCCATGGCGATCGTGAAAGACTTCTGGGCTGAGCCTGCCTATGCGGATCTGCTAATCCCAATGCAGGAGCGTATCCACAACTATGTGATTGCAGGTGAGGGAACGGCGCAAGAGGCGCTTGATGGTCTTGTGCGTGATTGGGTCGAAGTCTTCGAAGACGAAGGCAAAATTTAATCCTCCCTGTCGGACCTCGCAGCTGTGGTCTGATATGCCTCCAGCCGCCCTCGGATTGGCTGGAGGACTCTCCCTCAAAAACAATATTCAGTCGGGTCTTGTTTGATCTGACTTGAAGGAAAAAAAATGACAACTTCCCCGATACAAAAGGTAGCTGATCATACGCCCCACGGAGTTGCCCGAAAGATCAGGGGTCTCTCAGATCGCGCTATTGCGTGGATCTTTGTTGCCCCGACGATCTTTCTTTTGCTCGCGGTGAACATCTTCCCTCTCATTTGGACGATCCGGCTTAGTTTTACCAATTTCCGCGTAAACAGACCGAACAAAGACGTCGAATGGGTCGGACTGCGCAACTATGAGCGCATCCTGAATGACCCAGATATCTGGAATACGATGCAGGCCACGGCTCATTTCTTGATCTGGACGATCATTTTGCAAGTGCTCATCGGATTTACACTCGCATATCTGATCAACAAGAAGTTCAAAGGCAACGATCTTTGGACAACGATCATTGTCTTCCCAATGATGCTTTCACCCGCGGTAGTCGGCAACTTCTGGACGTTCCTGTATCAACCACAAATTGGCTTGTTTAACTACGTGGTGACCTTCTTTACCGGTGGTGATCCAGCCGACTTTTCGATGATTGGTGATGTGCGTTTGGCACCTTGGGCAATCGTCATTGCTGATACGTGGATGTGGACGCCTTTTGTGATGCTGATTTGTTTGGCGGGCCTGCGCTCTATTCCAGACAGTATCTACGAAGCCGCTGAATGCGACCGCGCGAGCAAGTGGCGCCAGTTCTGGACAATTACGATCCCGATGGCTCTTCCCTTCCTTATGTTGGCTGTTCTGTTCCGCGGGATCGAGAATTTCAAAATGTTCGACCTTGTTGTGCAGCTCACAGGCGGCGGTCCTGGCAACACGACAACCCTGACCTCTATCGATCTGAAACGTGAAGCGTTTGAGAAATGGCGAACAGGTTATTCATCGGCCTATGCGGTCATCCTCTTTGTCACGGTTTTCGGTCTCGCATCGATCTACGTGAAAGCGCTCAATAAGGTAAAAGAAAGATGAGC
Source organism: Cognatishimia sp. (assembly GCA_013215215.1). GTDB lineage: Bacteria > Pseudomonadota > Alphaproteobacteria > Rhodobacterales > Rhodobacteraceae > Cognatishimia. Next base: position 3,346 of record JABSOU010000010.1, read on the forward strand.
TTCTCTGTCACCGAACCGACCAATGGCACCAAGTGGTTTGCTGGTATTCTTGTTGTCGCATATGCGGTCATCACGATTATTCCACTTTTATGGATCATCGCGACCGGACTTAAATCCCCTGCCGACTCGATCTCATATCCACCTGTTGTGGTTTTTGAGCCAACGCTTGAGGGCTATGTAAACCTGTTCACCGACAGAACACGCGCTACCGAAGATATGTTGGAAGAAGCAGGCCCGCCCCAGACGTGGTACGAGGAAATTGCGCGCGAACGCGGTACAATTATCTCTGGACCATCTCGTTACGGCGAACGTTTCCTGAACTCCGTCATCATTGGTTTTGGCTCAACGGCACTCTGCATGATCTTGGGAACGGCTGCGGCCTACGCTTTTAGCCGGTTCCGGGTTCCTTTGAAGGACGACTTGCTGTTCTTCATCCTGTCCACTCGGATGATGCCACCTATTGCCGTCGCGATCCCGATCTTTCTGATGTTCCGAAACCTCGGCCTGAATGACACGCATCTTGGTATGATCCTGCTTTATACCGCCGTGAACCTTTCGCTCTCCGTTTGGCTTCTTAAAGGCTTCATCGACGAGATCCCGATTGAATATGAAGAGGCTGCCCTGATTGATGGCTACACGCGGTTCCAAGCTTTCTACAAAGTGGTGCTTCCGCAAGCGGCGACAGGCATCGCATCAACAGCAATCTTCTGTCTAATCTTTGCTTGGAACGAATACGCCTTTGCGGTCCTTCTGACCTCAGGCACCGCACAAACGGCTCCTCCTTTCATCCCGAACATCATCGGCGTGAACGGTAAAGACTGGCCCGCTGTGGCCGCTGGCGCCACGATATTCCTTGTCCCTGTCATGGTGTTCACAGTGCTTCTGCGCAAGCACCTGCTACGCGGCATCACATTCGGAGCGGTTCGCAAATGACCAAATTTGTTTCTGGCCTGCTGCGGCTCCGCCGTGGCCCTTGGGAGATGGTGGCTTCGATCCTCATCGCGCTTGGGGTGATCATGTTGATGCAACCCATCGCTATCGGGCTCTACACCTACTCTTTTATCGTAACCCTTATAGGCACGGTGATGTTCATCATCGTCAGCCATTTCCCAGAATAGGAGGCACGCAATGGCACAAATACGCATTGAACACGTGCGCAAGGAGTTTGGCGCGTTTACAGCGGTTCAGTCATCAAGCTTTACCATAGAAGATGGAGAATTCTTCATGCTCTTGGGCCCTTCGGGCTGCGGTAAGACAACGACACTGCGGATGATGGCGGGGCTTGAACTGCCGACATCAGGCGAGATTTACATCGACGGCGAAGAAGTGGGCATGAAGCCTGCAAGCCAACGCGACATCGCTTTCGTGTTCCAGATGTTTGCGCTTTACCCGCATTTGAACGTTGGCAAGAACATCAGCTACCCGTTGATCAGCCAAGGCATGCCGCAAGCCCAGGCAAAGAAAAAAGTCGGTGAAATCGCTGAAATCCTCGGGATCACGGACATTTTAAACAAGCCCGTTGGCGGCTTGTCTGGTGGCGATCGCCAGCGGGTGGCGCTTGGGCGTGCGATTGTACGGGATCCAAAGGCATTCTTCATGGATGAGCCTCTGGGTGCGCTAGACGCGGAGTTTCGAGAACATATGTCCGAAGAGTTGCGAGCGTTGCACGACCGAATGAATGCAACCACTGTTTACGTGACCCATGACCAACTTGAAGCCATGCAGATGGGCGACAAGATCGTTGTGATGAACCACGGGGTCGTCGAGCAGTTTGGTGTGCCTCAAAACATCTACGATTGGCCAGCGACAAAGTTTGTGGCGCAGTTCATCGGATCGCCACCGATGAACTTCCTAGACTTCCGCGGCATGTTGGGTGTGGGTGAAAGCAAAGTCTGTTTAGGCGAAGCGGAGTTTGAAGTTCCGCGCATGCTGGATGGCGCGAATGGCGATCTGACTTTCGGCGTGCGACCTGAGCACATCAAACTGGACGATGCGGCCCCCTATCGTGGGCAAGTGTCCGCGGTGGAATACCTTGGCACAACCCAAATCATCACATTGGACACATCGAATGGCACTGTGAAGGCAAGGGTTGCGTCTTCGGACAAGGTGAGTGTCGGGGAACGGGTTGGTCTGCGGTTCGATCCGCGTACCGTTTCGATCTTTAACGCTGATACGGGGCATGTGCTGAAAAGCGAAGCAAATGAAGGGGTGTTGAATCATGGCTGAGGTTTCCCTCCAAGGCGTCACCAAAACCTTTGGTAATGAGAAGGCGCTCGACAATGTCACAATGACTGTCCCAGACGGGTCTTTTGTTGTTCTGCTCGGCCCAACAGGCGCGGGTAAGACGACAACACTACGCATTGTGTCTGGCCTAGATATACCAGACACAGGCAAAGTGATGATCGGCGGCGTCGATATGGCTGGCCTAACCCCGGCACAGCGGGATGTCACGATGGTGTTCCAGCAGTACTCTCTTTATCCGCATTTGACGGTTCGGCAGAACCTCGAGTTCCCTCTGAAGTCACCTATTCTGCGAACGCCCCAAAATGTTATCGATCAGAAAATTGGCGAAGTCGCCGAGATCCTTCAGATTAGCCATAAGCTTGATAACAAAGCCACGGCACTCTCTGGCGGAGAGATGCAGCGAGTCTCAATCGGGCGTGCGCTTGTCCGCCAGCCTTCTGTTTATCTAATGGATGAGCCCTTGAGTTCTTTGGACGCGAAGCTGCGAGCCGACCTTCGGGTTGAGCTAAAGAATATCCAAGCGAACTCTGGCGCCACGTTGCTTTATGTGACGCACGATCAGATCGAAGCGATGACGATGGCAACGCATGTGGGAGTACTCGACAATGGAAAGCTGATCCAGTTCGGAACTCCGCGCGAGATCTATGAGAACCCCGTGAGCGTCTATGCTGCCAGCCGTTTGGGCCAGCCGCGAGTCAACATTCTTCCTGCTGACCTATTTAGCGATGCCCCTTTTGGTGCGCGCGACATCGGCCTTCGGCCCGAGCACATCATACAAGGTGAGGGAGAGGACAGCATGGTGACACGGGTTGAACGCCTTGGCGACCAGACACGTTTGCACTTGGTCTACAAAGATCATGATATCATTACGGTGACTGATGCGCACACTACACTTAGCGGTGGCGATATCGTCAAAATCCGTCCAAATAATCCATATTACTTCGACGCCGACGGCGCGCGCGTGGCCTAAGGGAGAGAGACATGCAGCATTTCATTAATGAAAAAGAAAACATGGTCACAGACGCGATCAACGGAACGATCAAAGCGTCTGCAGGCAAGCTCACCCGCCTAGACGGGTACCCTCATATTCGCGTTGTCGTCCGCTCTGACTGGGACAAGTCAAAGGTTGCTCTGGTCTCTGGCGGCGGCTCTGGGCACGAGCCTGCGCACGCGGGTTTCGTCGGCGCAGGTATGTTGACGGCGGCCGTTTGTGGCGACGTCTTCGCGTCGCCATCCGTCGATGCAGTTTTGGCTGGTATCCTCGCCGTTACCGGCCCTGCTGGTTGCCTGTTAATTGTCAAAAATTACACAGGCGACCGGCTAAACTTTGGTCTTGCGGCGGAACGCGCGCGCGCTTTTGGGCATAAAGTCAGCATGGTCATTGTCGACGATGATGTTGCGTTGCCTGACCTGCCTCAGGCGCGCGGCGTCGCCGGTGCGTTGTTCGTTCACAAGATAGCAGGTGCAATGGCTGAGAACGGAGCAAATCTTGAAGCCTGCACGCTGGCTGCTGAGCGGGTAGTAAGGTCAACGCGTACAATCGGGATGTCTTTAGATACCTGTACTGTGCCGGGATCTTTGAAGGAGGACAGAATCCCGCATGGAATGGCCGAGCTTGGGCTGGGTATCCACGGAGAAGCAGGGGTGGAACAGGTTGCCTCAAGTGGCGCAGCCGATGCAATCGAGAGAATGGTCGAAAAGCTTGCTGATGGCATGCCGAAAACACCTCACGTTGCGCTGGTTAATAATTTAGGTGGAGCGTCCTGTCTTGAGATGTCCATCTTGACCGACAGCCTCCTTAAATCCGACCTCGGCGCCCAAATTCGTCATGTGGTAGGTCCAGACGCAATGATGACCGCGCTAGACATGCACGGCTTTTCGGTCTCGCTGTTAGAGTTGGCTAATGGTGATGAAGCCCACCTGGTTCAAGCGGTCGACGCGGCAGCTTGGCCCGGCATCAATCAAGTCTGCACACCTGAAATCCTCCCTCTGCCCGATGGGCTGTCGCCGATCCGCGCACCAGCGTCGGCCCATAGCGAGACGAAACAGTTCCTGACGACGTGCTGCGATGTTCTGATTGGAGCAGAAGCAGATCTGAACTTGCTGGATGCGAAGTCAGGTGATGGGGACACCGGATCCACGTTGGCGTCTGCGGCGCGTGCTTTAATTGAAGCGATGGATTCTCTTCCCCTGGCGGATCACACCCAGCTTTACCGAGCGATCGGCTTGGAACTAAGCCAAACAATGGGTGGGTCGTCTGGCGTGCTATTGGCGATCTTCTTTGCGGCGGCCGGTGATGCATCGTCGTCAGGACTGCCAATGAAAGATGCGTTGAAGGCGGGGCTGGATCGTATGCGCGAAATCGGCGGTGCTAACCCAGGTGACCGGACAATGGTGGATGCTTTGCTTCCTGCATTGGAAGCATTGAATACAAGCATTTCGGCCGCCGCGGACGCAGCGCGGAAAGGTGCAAATTACACGGCAACACTAACTTCCGCAAAGGCAGGTCGGGCCAGTTACATTAATGCAGAGCAATTGGACGGTCATATCGATCCGGGCGCTGAAGCCGTCGCACGATTGTTTGAGCACCTGGCGGCTTAGATCAAATGAAATTCGTAACGCTGAACGCTTACCTCAAACGTGAGGTAAGCGAGCCAAGTCTTGCCAACCTCGTTGATCGAATAGCCAGCGCTTGTTGGCAAATCTCTGCGACCGTTCGAAACGCGGCATTGGCCGGCAACCAAGGCGAGACGGTTAACGTTAATCCGCAAGGCGAAGTGCAAAAGCCGATTGACTTAATTGCCGACGATATTTTTCGGCACTCTTGTTTGCAAAACAGTGACGTGGGGGCGTTGATCTCTGAAGAGGTCCAAGAGGTGTATCACCGCACGGACGCAAAGGAAGGCGACTTTGTTGTTGCCTATGATCCACTCGACGGTTCATCCAACATTGATGTGAATCTTTCGGTCGGTTCTATTTTCTCAATCTCGCGTTTTCAGGACATTCAGGCGCTTCTGCCTGCTGGTCGCAAAATCGAATGTGCAGGCTACGCTATTTATGGGCCATCGGTGATGTTGGTCTTAACATTCGGTGATAAAGTCGACGGGTTCACTTTGGACGTGGATGCAGCGGAGTTCGTTCTCACTCATCCCAATATGCAAATTTCAAATGACACGATTGAGTTTGCAATCAACACGTCTCGCGAACGGTTTTGGGATGATATTGTGAGTGCCTATGTCGAAGACTGTATCGCCGGCGATGATGGGCCCCGCCGCAAGTCGTTCAATATGCGTTGGACTGCTTCTATGGTTGCTGATGTGCATCGTCTGCTGTGTCGCGGCGGCGTGTTTCTATACCCCCAAGACAAAGAAAATGCAGGCCAAGGTGGCAAACTGCGCTTGCTTTATGAAGCACAGCCTATGGCTTTTATCGTGGAAACCGCGGGTGGAAGAGCCTCTACAGGCAAAGCGCGTATTTTGGATGTGCCTCCACAGACACCCCACCAAAGAACATCGGTGATACTTGGTGCATCTGATGAGATTGAACGCCTTGAAAACGCCTACGCGGCTGGACCTGTAAAGGCTTAGAGAATGGCTTTGGTTTCTCTCAAACAACTAATGGATGACGCCTGTACGCATGGTTACGCCATTCCCGCATTCAACGTGAACAACATGGAACAAATGCTCGCAATTATGGGAGCGGCTGATCAGGTGGACAGTCCGGTTATTATGCAAGCAAGTCGTGGCGCACGTGCATTTGCGAGTGATATTGTTTTATCCCATCTCATCCGCGCGGCGATCGAAATGTATCCCCATATCCCGGTATGTATGCATCAAGATCACGGAAACTCACCTGCAACTTGTATGTCCGCTATAACGAATGGGTTTAGCTCTGTCATGATGGATGGTTCCCTCGATGAAACCGGCACTTTGCCGACCACGTTTGAGCAAAATGTGGCGGTTACGAAAAAGGTCGTCGACATGGCGCATCTTGTCGGCGTTTCTGTTGAAGGAGAGATAGGTCATTTAGGTAGCTTGGAAACTGGCAAAGGGGAAGCTGAAGATGGGCATGGATTTGAGGGAGAATTGTCACGTGACATGTTGCTGACCGATCCAGAGGAAGCGCGTTCCTTCGTCGAACAAACCAAGGTTGATGCCCTTGCCGTGGCCATCGGCACATCTCATGGAGCGTATAAATTTACGCGTAAGCCCGATGGAGACATCTTAGCCATAGGCCGCTTGAAAGAGATCCACAACGCCGTGCCAAATGTCCCCTTGGTTATGCACGGCGCTTCAACTGTTCCCAAACACTTGCAAAACAAGATCAACGATCATGGCGGTTCCATCTCACCAACTTGGGGTGTCCCTCTAGAAGAGATTCAAAAGGGGATCCAATTTGGTGTCAGGAAGGTCAACGTCGATACGGATCTGCGCCTTGCCTTCACCGGAGCAATCCGAGAGGTGTTTGCGACCAAAGTTAGCGAATTTGATCCGCGTAAATATCTCCAGTTAGGTATTGATGCCATGCGGAAAGAATGTTTGGAAAGATATGTCGCGTTCGGATCTGCCGAGAGGGGTGCAAAGATTAAAGCCTTGCCGCTTAGCCAAATTGCACGTTCATATTAGCGCTCTAGGCCATTTTCCTGTCAACGTTTCAAAGTTGGTCATTCAAAGTCCCAGTCCGCGTGGGCAGTGTTTCAAATATCCTCGGTAAAAGCAGTTTCAGCAATGTCCGCCTAGTCTTGACAGTCGGTATTCGGCACAACCTCTTGACGCCAACCAAGTTAACGTCCGCTACACGAAAAGCAACGGCAGCATTGGTTTAGATAGTCGAACGATAGCTTAGGGCCGTCCGCGAAGACGACCCAAACTTTCAGATTTCGACGGCCTCTGCGATTGCAAAGGCGTCTTCGAGTTCGACGCCAAGGTATCGGACTGTGCTGTCCATCTTGGTGTGGCCGAGCAGGAGCTAAACAGTGCGCAGGTTGCCGGTCTTGCGGTAGATCTGCGCGACCTTCGTTCGTCGCATAGAATGGGTTCCATACGCGCTCGGTGCTAGCCCGATCGATTTCACCCAGTCTCGGACCAGGCGTGCGTATTGCCGTGTCGAAATGTGAAGCCATTCGTGGAAGCGCCCTGGCCAAAGGTACTCTGATCCGATCATCAGCGGTTCTTCCATCCAGCGAAGCAGCGATTTACGCGTTCCTTCGGTGATCTCAAAGCGGACAGGTTTCTGTGTCTTACTTTGAACGATTGAGGCCCGCTCTTTGACCTGACCTGCGGCGAAGACATCAGCTACCTTCAGTTTGACCAGATCGCAGCCGCGCAGCTTGCTATCGATGGCAAGATTGAAAAGGGCCAGGTCACGATGGTTCTCGGCCAGTTCAAGCCGCACCCTGACCGCCCAGACGTGTTTGGGCTTGAGTGGCCTCTTCTGGCCAACGATCCGGCCCTTGTTCCAAGCTGGACGCAGTGCGCGAATGGCGGGTAAGTTCGGTGTTTGCATGATGGATCCTCCGATCCACCATACCTCACCTCAGCACCAACCCGACGTTGGCTGGACCACCAAATCACAAGATGCCGTGCCGCCTCCGAAGTCGGCTTCCGATTGAGAGCGGACGTTTGAGGTCATACGTCTAAGGTCCGCATTGTCCGCATTGCTGAAATTAGGATATCACGCAACATGGGTCAAAATGGGCTCGAACCGGACGTTTGCTCCAAAGGCACAACCAAATGCCTACTAGATTACTGCTATGCGGACGAAGCGGACTTATTCGGATGCGGCTATTGCTGACGCAGCATTCATTTGCTTTCGCAGCATGACCATCGCTGCACTGCAACCGACGTCACCAGAGAGATCACCAATACTGCTCCAAGCGTACAAATCCAAACCGTTCTTTCGCTGTCCGACTACGTAACCATCGAGGCGTGGGAAAAACTTTCATTGGATCAATATCTGCTTTTTTGGGCAAATTCACCTCTCTTGAAGTCAAAACAGCGATTGCTTGTGCTTGCGGCGTTGAGCGCCGCGTAGAGTTATTGAAGTTCCAATACTGTCCTCGCCACGCAACCCATCCAGAACAATCCGGATCTTCTCTTCAGCCGAATATTGTTTACGGGTGGCCCTCTTGATGTCTTTGGCGATCTTCTCGCCAGGGCTCTATGTTGTCTTTCTCATGTTCCACATCTCAGTGGTTACGATGAGCCAAGAACTCTCTCTAATCAAATTGCCTTAATTGGACCCATAAGCGCTGACGTCAGACACAACGCAGAGAAGCAAGTTTGTGGCCGATGGTTGAACAACCGAGCGGAAAATTCCCATCTGCCAATGCGACGACGAGAACGGGCGACGCTGCGCTTCCGGCGAATGCGAAATTCGCATCCGTCCACGCCTCGGTTAACAACCTGTTCAATTTGGAACGCAGCCTCTACTCCAGACCAAATTTCAAGCTGTATCGGGCCGCCGCTCTTGCTGAATGGCGTGGTCTTTGCGCCGAATATTGGGCAGTCTCATTGTCCAACCAGAGACTGGTTCGAATTAGTCTGCCAATACCCTGTTGGGTGAACCAGCGCTTCGCAAGAGCTTGCTGTCAAAAGTGGCTCTGACACCAGCCGACCTTTTCGAAAAAATGTGCGTATCGCGCGCGCAGACTGAGTAAAATGTGTTCGGATGCGCTGTTTTTGGTTTGCCAACCTAGCATGGAAAGCCCAAGAATTCTTGGTGCTAGCATTGGTTCCATCTGCTGATCCTCTGTCGTGAATTCAGACCAGAATGCACCTTCAATTCCAATAATGTTGTTCTCCAACTCTGGTTGAGTGTCAGGCACCGGGTCCCAGTTTACTGTTTCAACAAGAGGAAGGATCGCAGCCCAATTCGCGCCCCAATCATCGAAAGATGAGGTTTGAGCCATGTCAAAGTAGGTCTTCTGGCCCGGCATCATGACGACCGGGTGGCCGTCTTTCGCGGCTTGCAAGCCGGGGCCTTGGCCGGTCCAGCTAAAAATGACGGCGCCATGTCCGATGGCGGGTTTGCCTAAAGCAGCTTCCTCCCAGCTCGCAGGCGTTTTCCCACAATCGACCGCCTTTTTCGCCAGCTTGTTCATTGTCCAGCCTTGCAAATCCTGTGTTGTGGACAAGCCTTCGTGTTGCATCAGTTTTTTTGCGGCGGGTGAGCCTTGCCATGTATTCTCTGGTAGCTCATCGCCGCCCAGGTGGATCATTTCAAAAGGAAAAATGGAGCTGACCTCTTGGATCATGGCCTCCCAAATGCGCCAACTTTCTTCCATTGCAGGGTTCATGACGTTTCTTGCGTAGGACTGAACAGATGTCTCTGTGCCAGAATCTTTGGGGTCGCGTGTTTCCGGGTAGACTGCACAAAGTGAGAAAGCGTGGGCCGGTGCTTCAATTTCCGGCATGACCTCGATGAAAAGAGATTTCGCATGGTCTACAAGGAATTTGGCGTCTTCTTTGGAATAGCTTCCCCCAGCGCGTGCGCCACCTCCAAACACGCCCGGAACCAATTCATCCTCGCCACGAAAGTGTGTTCTTTTGAGTTCCGGTAGGCTTTCCAGCTCTAACCGGAAGGCTTCATCATCGGCGAAATGCCAGTGAAAGCGGTTCATTTTCAAAAGAGCCATCAGATCAAGCAGTCGAGTGATCGTCCCGATCTCAAAAAAATGGCGTGCGCAATCCAAATGTTGTCCGCGCCATTCAAATCGCGGTCCGTCTTCTATTATGCCACAAGGCACCTCGCTTTCGTGATTTACCATCAGAGTGGCCAAGGTGATGCCGCCATAAAACGCACCGGCGTCGTCGCTGTGAGACAGTTCGACCCTTCGTTCGTCTATGTTCAATTTATAGGCTTCGGGGCTTAGAGACAGGTCGGTCTTTAGCCTAAGCTCAAGACCCTTAGCGGAAATGACATCCCCGAGTCCATTTCGTTGAAACAGCGCGTGAACTTGCTGCAAAGCTGGCGCATCAGAACGGATCGCATCAATTTGAACGGTTTTGCCAGCAGGATAGAACGACTTGGGCTGGGGGCAAACAAGGAGATCTGGTTGGACGCCGCTTTCGTGATTTAAGGTACTTGGCGCAACACCAGTTTTCGTCCTGTTGTCTAGCGAAATAATGTCTTTGTCGCAGCGAAGGTAAACGCCCATCGGTAGCCATGCGCGATTTGCAGGCGCAAAATCAGTGTTCTCATAGGCCAGAGCAAAATTGAACGGCTCATCTGCTCTAATGTCTGGCAGTTGAAGCTCGGCGTAGCCACCGACGCTTTTGATCCGTTTGTGCCCTTCAAGTGAAACGCTTGGGGCCATACATGAGTAGCAAAATACCGGCGATGTCAGATCGCGGTCTGATCGAAGCTCGCAATGCATCTGTTTGCCGTCAATGCGGGCAGAAAAAATCTTGGCCATCTTTCGAGAGTTCTATCTGTTGAGATCGGGACGAATTTCTGCGACGAAGTCGTAGATATCCGGCCGGTATAAGCCCTGAGTGAATTCGATAGGACGGCCACTTAACAGGTATGCGGTCCGACTAATGTGCAACAACGCAGTGCCCTCCGACACGCCGAGCAGATGAGCCTTCTCAGGAGAGGCATTGACCGCGCTGACACGCTGGATCGCTCGATTTGGGGCTTGATTGGATTGGCGCAAGACTTCGTAGAGCGAGGTCGTCACACGGTTTGGGTCGGGAAGAGCATCGCTCGGCAAAGACGACATTTCATATGCCATGGGAATGCCATCGGCAAAACGAAGTCTTTCTATCTTGGCGACCCGCTGACTGGCCGACAAACCCAATGTCATCATTTCATCTGGCGATGGCACAAACAGGCCGCGACTGAGTATTTCGCTGCTTGACGTGCGTCCGCGCGCTTCGAGGTTCTCGGTAAAGGAAATGAGCGTAGACAGAGATTGCTCTGTTCGCGGCGTTGCGCCCAAAACAAAGCTGCCTGAACCGCGTTTTTGTTCCACGAGTCCTGCGTCAACCAGCTCGGCGACAGCTTTGCGAACAGTCACGCGGCTTACGTTACCCAATTCTGCCAATTCCCGCTCGGGTGGTAGTTGATAGCCCTGTTCCAAACGGCCTTCGTTGATTGCCTGAGCGATGTGGCGGGAAAGTTGAAGGTAGCGAGGGCCGCCCTCTGACTGGTGCCAGGTCGCGTCGCTAAACAGATCTCGATTCGATTCCATGGGCCGATTTTCCGTTAAATTGGTACCCTAACTATAATACCAATGATTTCCGTTGGTTCGTTATTCTACTCAGAACTAGGTGAAAACCCGTGAAATATCAACGGAAAAGTGACCAATGCAAATTTTGGTATTGTTTTGGTAGCATATTGGATATTCTTGCGCCATGATTGCGGTGAGGAGGCACTTTGTGTCTCGAAATGATTGGCGAGGGAGTGAGAGTTGACCGATCTGGGGGGAGTACAACAGAAAAAGCGGCGCAGCCTACCGGAGGCATGGTTTGCTTGGGCGCTCATTGCGCCAGCCGTTCTGTTCATTCTGGTGATCGTGGCCTGGCCGCTGTTTGAGACCTTTCGCTTGTCCTTCACGGATGCGCGCCTAGGGGGCGAGAACTATGTCGGGCTTGAAAACTACAACGAGCTCGCCGAAAGCAAGAAGTTCCGACAGACAATTGTCCGCACCTTTTATTGGATGTTCCTGTCCGTTGTTTTGAAACTGATCCTCGGACTGATCGGCGCAACGCTCTTGAACGCTGCGGTACCTGGGCGCGGATTGTTTCGCGTATTGGTTATGCCACCTTGGGTGATCCCTATGGCAATCGGCATGATTGGCTGGCTTTGGCTCTATAACGGTGCTTTTGGCGTTCTGTCTGGAACTGCGCAGCACATTGGCTTGATCGACAAAGCCTTTGAGTTCCTTGCCTTCAAGCGATCGGCTTTCTATTCGGCCGTTGTTGCTGATGTCTGGGTTGGCACACCGATGGTGACGCTCTTTTTCCTTGCCGCCATGCAAGGCGTAAGCCGCGACCTCTATGAGGCGGCTTGGGTCGACGGGGCAGGGCGCTGGTACCGTTTTCGTCGCATTACAATCCCTCAGATCATGCCTGTGATCGTGTCGATGTCTCTTCTGTCCGCAATCTTCACCTTTAATAGCTTTGAGATCATCTGGATCCTGACCGAAGGCGGACCGCGCTCGGCGACGACGACCTTGATCATCGACACCTACAAAACCGCCATAGGCAATTTCAAATTCGGAGAAGGCGCTGCACGAGCCGTCGTGATCGTGGTCCTCTTAGCCATCTTCTCACTCATCTACCTGTTCTTCTTGAACAAGGTGAACAAACANTACGGGGTGAAGTAAGATGATGGACCGTTACACAAAACTTCAGATCANTGGGATCTATGCAGCCATCATCGTCTTTCTGACTTTTATTCTGCTGCCATTCCTCGAAATGTTCATGGCGTCCTTGCGCCCGCTCGAACATCTGTTCCGCAGCCCNTATCAGTTCTGGTCAGATGACTTTAGCTTTCAAGCCTATCGCGACATGTGGGTTACGGTGCCTTTGCTCGGGCGCTACATCCTGAATTCGGTCTTCATCGCGGGTTCCGTCACCCTTTTGACGATGCTCTTTGTGGTTCCCGCGGCCTACGCCTATGCGCGCCTGAATTTCCCTTTCAAATCAGCCTCGTTGGGCATGTTTCTAGGGGTGAATATGTTCACCGGCGCCGTGTTGTTAATCCCGCTTTATCGCGTTCTCAGCACACTTGGCCTGCTGAATACCTATTGGGCCATGGTTGTACCGGGCGTGGCCTTCTTGATCCCAACAGGCATTTGGCTCCTGCGCTCATACCTTGAAAAGATCCCTCTGGAACTCGAAGAGGCGGCCTATGTCGATGGCGCAAGCCGTATGTATACCCTGCGTCGCGTGGTTCTGCCATTGGCTGTCCCTGGCCTGATCGTCGTTAGCACCGCTGTCTTTATCGGCGCCTACGCACAGCAGTTCCTCTTTGCGATCACCTTTAACCAAACACGCGAATATCAACCACTTCCGGCAGGGCTGTTTGAATTCATCGGATACCAGTCTGTGACCTGGAACGAGATGATGGCAGCCGCACTCACGGGCGTCCTGCCGGTCATGGTGATCTTCCTCTTCTTGCAGAAATACCTTGTGGCCGGGCTGACCGCCGGTGCCGTCAAGGAATGAACGAACCAACCAACATTGTAATGGGAGAAAAACAATGAGTACGATCAAGACCCTCACGTTAGGAGCAGCGCTTGCTTGCGGCACGGCGATGTCCGCACAAGCCAACGAGCTGCACTTCATCATGTGTGGCGGCGAAATCCGGGAGGCAGACCAAACGGTCGTAGATGCATTCGTTGCCAAGCATGACGGTGTGACCGTGAATATCGAGGCGGTGCCTTGGGGAACTTGTCAGGATAAATCTCTGACACTGGCGGCCGCAGGTGATCCACCGTCGATTGCTTATATGGGTAGCCGGACTTTGCGCCAGCTTGCCAACAACAACCTGATCGTTGAGGCACAGATCTCTGAAGAGACCCGCGGTGCCTATCAGCCGGGTATCCTGAATACAGTGACCGTTGAAGGCGTGGAATGGGGTTATCCACGTGCCTTCTCGACCAAAGCGATGTTCATTAACTGTGATCTCGCAGCCGCAGCCGGCGTTGCTTGCGAAGCGCCTAAGACTTGGGACGACATGTATGCGATGGCCAAGGCCATCAACGACAACACCGAAGCAGCGGGTGTCGGCCTTGCGGGCAAAGACTTTGACAACACGATGCACCAGTTCCTGAACTATCTCTATTCCAACGGCGGCGTAGTGATTGATCCGGCAACCGGTGAAAACAAGCTCGACAGCACTGCGACCCGCGAAACTCTCGCTTTCTATGAAAAGCTGGTGAGCGTTGCGCAAGAAGGTCCAACCGCGTGGGAGCGTTCCCAGCTCAAAGACCTCTACAATGACGGCAAGATCGGCATGTATATTGATGGCCCATGGGGTCGCGGTCAGCACAACGAGAGCATCAACGAAATCACCGTTCCGATCCCGCATGGTCCTCAGGGCGACAACGGCACTATCCTGATCACTGACTCTATCGCAGTGTTCAAAGGTTCTGGCCACGAAGAGCTCGCGCACGAGCTGGCGGGCATGCTGACCACTGGTGAAAGCCAATATGCGCTGGACACCGAATGGGGTCTGACACCGATCTTTGATTATGCCGCGCTGGGCTTTGATGCGCCTTACTATGAAGGCGATGACTATTGGCAGGTCTTTGTGAAGGGCATCGGCGCTGGTGGCCCAGAGCCGCTGGTTGAGGACTTCAAATCGCTACAGTCCGTCTTCACCAACATGATCCAAGGCATCATTCTGGCTGACGACACGGTCGACAACCTCGTCGAGATTGCAGCCGAAGAACTCGACGACGCGCTCTAAGAGCTTCCTCCCTGTTCCGGGCGGCCAATACGGGTTGCCCGGAATTCCCAAAAACGAACGACTATCAGGACATTTCCCGTGGCTACTCTCGATCTAGAAAACATCAGCAAATCCTTTGGTGAAGTCAAAGTGTTGCATGACATTGATCTGGCAATTCGCGACAAGGAATTCGTCGTGTTCGTTGGCCCTTCGGGCTGTGGTAAATCCACGCTTCTGCGGATCATTGCCGGGCTGGAAGAAAGCACCGAAGGCAAGATTTTGATCGGCGGAGACAATGTTAGCAGCGCGCCACCAGTTGAGCGGGGCATCTCTATGGTGTTCCAATCCTACGCGCTCTATCCGCATCTATCTGTCTATGAAAACATCGCCTTTCCATTGCGCGTTCAGAAGATGGCCAAGGATGAAATGGACCGCCGCGTGAACAAGGCGGCTGATATCCTGCAATTGACAGACAAGCTACACTTGAAACCAGGACAACTTTCAGGTGGGCAACGTCAAAGGGTGGCTATTGGCCGCTCGATTGTGCGCGAACCGCGCGTGTTCCTTTTTGAC
>JABSOU010000096.1 GCA_013215215.1 Cognatishimia sp.
AATCGCCTTTTGATCGACCTTTGCGGTGAATATGACCGCAATCTCGCGGATATAGAGCAGCAGCTCTCGGTTCAAATCATTCGCCGTGGTAACCAGCTGGCCATATTGGGCGAAGAGGCCCATCAAAAAGAAGCGGCCGAGGTCCTGCAGTCCCTCTATCAACGTCTGGAAACCGGAAAATCGGTCGAACACGCGGATATCGACCGCGAGCTCCGCATGGGCGGATCCGAAAAAGGCACCGGCGCACGGGACGGCGACCAGATGGAGCTTTTCAAAGGCGGCAAGGTCGAGATCAAGACCCGCAAGAAGCTGGTTGAACCTCGGACGGATGCGCAAAAGGCCTATGTGCAGAACCTCTTCAAAAACGAGATGGCCTTTGGCATTGGCCCGGCGGGCACCGGTAAAACCTATCTGGCTGTGGCCGTCGGCGTGTCGATGTTCATCGGCGGCCATGTAGACCGGATCATCCTCAGCCGCCCTGCGGTCGAAGCGGGCGAGAAGCTTGGCTATCTGCCAGGTGACATGAAGGACAAAGTCGACCCCTATATGCAGCCGCTTTACGACGCGCTGAATGATTTCTTGCCGGGCAAACAGCTCGCGAAACTCATCGAAGAGAAAAAAATCGAAATCGCGCCGCTGGCGTTTATGCGGGGCCGCACCTTGGCGAATGCTTTTGTCGTGCTGGATGAGGCCCAAAACGCCACCACCATGCAGATGAAAATGTTTCTGACCCGTCTGGGCGAGGGCTCGCGCATGGTGATCACCGGCGACCGCAGCCAGGTTGACCTGCCCCGCGGCGTGCAATCGGGCCTGCGCGATGCAGAACGGCTGCTCAGCGGCATCAAGAACATCAGCTTCAACTATTTCACCGCAGATGACGTGGTCCGTCACCCGCTTGTAGCCGCCATCATCAAGGCCTATGACGCGGATTCAGAACGCGCCATGGCCGACAAAGCCTAGGCTTTCATCTTGCGAAAAATACTCACGGGGGTGTGGGGGCAGTCAGCCCCCGCGAGGCCAGTCACATGATCGTAGACATCCAATTCGAAGACGCGCGCTGGCAGGATCTGGACCTGCAGAGGCTAGCCGATCAGGCCTGCGCTCAGACGCTGGCCCATCTCGATTTAGGTGACGACTGGGAGGTTAGCCTTCTGGCCTGCGATGATGCGCGCATTGCCGATCTAAATTCTGAGTTTCGCGAGAAACCGACCCCCACCAACGTCCTCTCATGGCCGTCCGAGGAACGCGCAGCGGGCGAGGATGGCGACAAGCCCAATCTGCCCGAAGGACCAGACCCAGAGCTCGGCGATATCGCCATCGCCTTTGACACCTGCGCCCGCGAATCCGAGGCCGCAGGCAAGCCAATGCGCGACCATGTCACACATCTATTGGTTCACGGCGTGCTACATTTGCTGGGATATGATCACATTCGTGACAAAGATGCCGCCCTTATGGAGGGTTTAGAGGTCGAGATACTTGGCAAACTGGGGTTGAGTAACCCATATTATGAAGGATAACGGGGTTTCTCCCCGATTTGGAAAGGTACAATGGGCGACAGCACCGACGGGTCTTCTATCGCAGCGCAGAGCGCGCAGGGCGAGATCCCAGAATTAAATAAGAGCGGCGGGTTTTTTCGTCGCATCCTCGAAGCGATCAGCCCAGCAGATGTGGGCGAGGTCGCAGATCCTCCGCAAACCGATAAGCCGAGCACCCAGACCCATGGGATGATCAACCTGCGTCGCATGCGGGTTGAGGATGTGGCTGTGCCCAAAGTGGACATCGCCTCGGTTCCCGTCACGATGACGCGCGCCGAGTTGGTGGATGTGTTCCGCGAAAGCGGGTTTACGCGCTTGCCGGTCTTTGATGGCACGCTGGATACGCCGGTTGGCTTTGTCCACCTCAAGGACTTGGCGCTGAAACACGGGTTCAATGGGGCCGGCGGACGGTTTTCACTGCGTCAGATGCTGCGGCCGCTGCTGTTCGTGCCACCCTCCATGCCTATCGGTGTTCTGCTGACAAAAATGCAAACCGAGCGGCGTCACATGGCTTTGGTCATCGACGAATACGGCGGCGTGGACGGGCTTG
The DNA here is from genome assembly GCA_013215215.1 of Cognatishimia sp. Taxonomy (GTDB): domain Bacteria; phylum Pseudomonadota; class Alphaproteobacteria; order Rhodobacterales; family Rhodobacteraceae; genus Cognatishimia. The sequence continues at coordinate 2,086 of JABSOU010000096.1, forward strand.
TGACCATCGAAGACCTGATCGAACAGGTGGTCGGTGAGATCGAGGACGAACACGACCAGGAAGAAGCCNCTCTGTGGCGCGAGGAAAGCCCCGGTTGCTATTTGGCGCTGGCGAAATCTCCGCTGGATGAGTTTGAGCCGGTCATTGGCCGCTCGCTGACCAACCACGAAGAGATCGACGAAGAAGAGATCGACACGCTNGGCGGTCTGGTCTTCATGCTCGCCGGTCGTGTGCCAGCGCGAGGCGAAGTCGTTGTGCACCCCGATGGCACAGAGTTCGAGGTCGTGGACGCAGATCCGCGCCGCATCAAACGGCTGCGTGTGATCCTAAGCGATCAAAACGCCCATGCCGACGCCTGATCTGGTGTCGCGCTATGCTGGGCTGCCCCGTTGGGGGCGGCTTGGCATCTGGGCGGTATTGGGTGTGATTTCAGCTTTGGGACAAGCGCCTTTTGGATGGGCGCTTGTCTCGGTTCTTGGCTTTGCGTTCGCTTTTCTTTTCTTTGATCGCACAAAGGGCACCGATACGCCAGCCGCACAAGGCTGGGCCTTTGGCTTCGGCTACTTTCTTTTGACACTCCAATGGCTTGTGAGCCCCTTCCTTGTGGAGCCCGAGCAGCATGGTTGGATGGCGCCCTTTGCCTTGGCGCTCATGTCCGGCGGGCTTGCGTTATTCTGGGCCGTTGCATTTTGGGGGGCAGGTCGGCTGGGCAGGGCCTCTGCCTTGATCTTTGCGCTGCCTCTGATGGAACTGGCCCGCGCCTATCTGTTCACGGGCTTTGCCTGGGGGATGCCTGCATATGGCATGGTTGATAGCGCCTTGGGGCAGGTGGTCACCTGGGTCGGCTCGCACGGGTTAAATGTCTTTGTGCTCGTGATTTCTTGGGCCATCGCGCAGGCGATGAATTCCCACGCACGGTTTCGGCTGGCTTTCCTCGGTCTCGTCTTCGTCGGCGTGCTCGCCATTCTCTGGCCTGCGCCCGCGCCAATGGCACCGCGCGATGATGCGCCCATGTTCCGGTTGATCCAACCCAACGCCGCGCAACATGAAAAATGGGACCCTGAGCTGATCGATGAGATCTTTGCGCGTGGCCTTGCCCTGACGCGTGCAGAGGCCGAGGACCCGATTGCCCTGACCATCTGGCCTGAGACGTCACTGCCTGAGATCCTGAATTATGGCGATGAGCTCTTGGCGCAGGTTACTGAGGCCGCCGGGCTGACGCCTGTCGTGATCGGAGCCAACCGTTTTGAGGGCCCACGCCTGTTCAATGCCGCCGCGCTCATCGGATCAGACGGCGAAGTGCGCGCGATCTATGACAAGCACCACCTCGTGCCCTTTGGGGAATACCTGCCGTTTGGCGATTTCCTTGCGCGGTTTGGCTATTACGGCATGGCACGCAGTGAAGGACATGGCTTCTCACCCGGGGCAGGGGCCGAGGTGATGGACCTTGGTCCGCTCGGTCTGGCGCTGCCGTTGATTTGCTATGAGGTGGTCTTTCCGCAGGACGTGCGCGCCAGCCAAGTGCGACCCGACATGCTGATGCAGATCACCAATGATGCGTGGTTCGGGGCGTTCTCAGGACCCTATCAACATCTCGTTCAGGCGCAGATGCGGGCGATGGAAATGGGCCTACCGATGGTGCGGGCAGCCAATACGGGCGTCTCGGCCATGATCGATGCACGCGGTCGGATCGTGGCACAATTGCCGCTGAATGAGGCCGGATACCTGGACGTGCGCCGCCAAGACCCTTTGCCACAAACACTCTATGCCTGGGTCGGAGATGCGCCTGTTTTGGCATTCCTGATTCTGGTGCTTCTGGGATACATCACCTTTCGCCCCCGCGAATTCGCTTGACCGCTTGGTCAACCCCGCCTAAGTCCGTTTGATATCACCGCCGCCACAACGGCTTCCTGACGTGGCGGTTAGATTTCTCAATGGAGCACTTCATGGCACGACAGAATTACACGTTCACTTCCGAGTCCGTTTCGGAAGGACATCCAGACAAGGTCTGCGACCGCATTTCTGATGCAGTCCTCGACGCCTTCCTCGCTGAGGAACCAGAGGCCCGCGTCGCCGCAGAGACCTTTGCCACCACAAACCGCGTTGTTATTGGCGGTGAGGTGGGCTTGTCTGATCCAGACAAACTCAAAGATTACATGGGCCAGATCGACGCGATCACCCGCGCTTGCATCAAAGACATTGGCTATGAGCAAGACAAATTCCACCACGAGACCGTTGAGGTCACAAACCTGCTGCACGAACAATCTGCGCATATTGCACAGGGTGTGGATGCGGCGGCTGACAAAGACGAAGGTGCGGGCGACCAGGGTATCATGTTCGGCTACGCGACCAACGAAACCGATGCGCTTATGCCGGCTCCGATCCAATATTCCCACGCGATCCTGCGTCGTCTGGCCGAGGTGCGTAAATCCGGCCAAGAGCCAGCTCTGGGTCCGGACGCGAAGTCGCAGCTCTCTGTGGTTTACCGCGATGGCAAACCTGTGGGCGTGTCTTCTGTGGTTCTCTCCACCCAGCACCTTGATGAGGCGCTGAGCAGCGAAGACATCCGCGCCATTGTTGCACCTTATATCGAAGAGGTTCTGCCAGAGGGCTGGCTGTCTGGTGAGACCGAATGGCACGTGAACCCGACCGGCAAATTTGTCATCGGCGGCCCTGATGGGGACGCGGGTCTGACAGGCCGTAAGATCATCGTGGACACCTACGGCGGTGCGGCCCCTCACGGGGGTGGAGCGTTCTCTGGTAAAGATCCAACCAAGGTGGACCGCTCCGCAGCCTATGCGGCGCGCTATCTGGCCAAAAACGTTGTGGCTGCAGGCATGGCAGATCGCTGCACGATCCAGCTGTCTTATGCGATTGGTGTGTCCAAGCCTCTGTCGATCTATGCCGACACCCATGGCACCGGCAACGTGGCCGACGCAGAGATCGAAGCGGCCGTTGCCTCCGTGATGGACCTTACGCCACGCGGCATCCGCCAGCATCTGGGCCTGAACAAGCCAATCTATCAGCGCACCGCAGCTTATGGCCACTTTGGTCGTACGCCGGACGCGGACGGCGGGTTCAGCTGGGAAAAAGATGATCTGGTGACAGCGTTGAAAGCTGCCGTCTAAGAACATCGTCCTGACGAAAGAGACACAAAGGTCGCCAAACTGGCGGCCTTTTTCTTTGCCTCCTTGGCAGGCATCGCATGCTGCGTTAGNTCTGAGGGACACGCGGGAGGATTTGATTTGCGTAGTTTAGGTGTTGTTTTTGCCGCTTTTTTAGCCACTCAAACCCTTGCTGAAAGCCATGGTGACTTGCCGCCCAAGTTCGATGTGCGCGGCACGACGTTGATCTATGACACAGAAACCAACGTGAATACCGAGATTGAATCCGACGACGTGGATCACCTTTTGGCAGTCTTGCGCGCCAACGAAGGTCTGCGCGTGCTTGAACTCAATAGCAGCGGCGGCAGCGTTTGGGCTGGGCGCGAGATGGCGCGGATTGTGATTGATTTCGGGCTCGACACCATCGTGCATGGGGAATGCGCGAGTTCCTGCGTCCGCGTTTTTCTGGCGGGTCAAAACCGTCAGATGACTCTGGGCTCTAAGCTAGGGTTCCACCAGCCCTTCTGGAGCGCTGCCAATATGCAGAGCTATTATGAACAATGGCGCGAGCAGGATGGCTGGGATACGCCGTTTGAATTTTCCGAATGGGTGTTTGAAGACACCCAGCGCGAGTTCCACGAAGACCTTACCTATATGATTTCACGCGGGGTGGATGCAGAGTTTGCGGTGAAAAGCAAAGGCATCCCGAATAGCGACAACTGGTACCCAACGAGAGTAGAGCTGACCTTGGCGGGCGTCTTGCGCAGCAAATAATCGTCACGAAAGGCTTGCACATGACGCGCCCATACGGCAGAGGGCGCGCAGCAAAGCCTATGGATCCCCTATGTCTAACCCATCTGATACGCCCAAAACCCACCCCTCCGGCGCGCCTTGGCGGAATTTCTATGGCCGCTTTAAAGGCAAGGGTCTGCGCAAGTCGCAAGAGGCGTGGCTGGATGAAGATCTGGCGGCGCTGTCACCCGGTAAGGTGAGCTGGGAAGACAATCCAGATCGTGAGGCTTTGGATCTGGCTGGGCTGTTTGGGGATCGCGACCTTTGGCTGGAAATCGGCTTTGGGGGCGGCGAGCATATGATCCATCAAGCCACGCAGAATCCCGATGAGGGCTTCATTGGCTGTGAACCCTATATCAACGGCGTCGCCATGCTTTTGGGCAAGATCCGCGAGGCTGGGGCCGAGAATATCCGTATCCACCCAGGCGATGCGCGCGATATGTTTGATGTTTTGCCGCCAGAGTCCGTGTCCAAAGCCTTTTTGCTTTATCCCGATCCGTGGCCCAAGAAACGCCACCACCGGCGTCGTTTTGTGACGCAAGAGCATTTGGTGCCCTTGCATAGCGTTATGAAACCGGGTGCGATCCTGCGTGTGGCTACCGATATCCCAGATTATGTGCGGCAGACCTTGCAAGAGGTGCCTAAGGCTGGCTTTGAGTGGTTGGCCGAGACGGCTGAGGATTGGCGGCAGCCATGGGGGGATTGGATCTCGACCCGCTATGAGCAGAAGGCCTTTCGCGAAGGGCGCACCGCGCATTATCTGACGTTCCGGCGAACTTGACGGATAGCCCACAGCGGGGCGACACTCTCTTTGTTTTATTGAAGAGGGTATTATGAACAAAAAAGCGACAGATCAGACGATCTATAATTGTCACATTCACCTGTTTACATTCGACAACGTACCGCGGAATTTTCCCGTACCCGGCATTGGGTTCATCCGCAGTCGCCCTAAACTTATCCGCTTTATTCGGCGGGTCGTTAAATTTTTTGGGGGCCATGAAACCGCCGATCAGATCGAGCGGCTTGCCCGAATGGCCGCCGAGGGGCGCAGCGCAACGCCTGAACGCATCTTTAACAATGTGGCAAAACAATATCCTAAGGGCACAAAGTTCGTGGTGCTCCCTATGGATATACACTCAGGTGGATATGGTGCGCCCAAGCAAGACCTGGAAGGGCAGCACGATGCCCTTTGGCAGTTGACGCAAGACGGGGCTTACAAAGACCTGTTGATCCCATTTGCGAAAGTGCACCCTAACAACCCAAACGCAATGACGGAGCTGCGACGTTGTGTAGAGGACAAGGGGTTCAAAGGGGTCAAGCTTTATCCACGTCTTGGGTATGCCCCAACCGATGATCTTTTGCGGAACGAGGTCTATCCCTATTGCATCAAACACAACCTGCCGGTGCTTAGCCATTGTTCGCGGGGCGGCGTGTTTGGCCGGTACCACCGGGGCGAGGTGGGGCAGATGCTTGGCTCTCCGCAGGCGTTCTTCCCTGTCGCGAAGGAATTTCCTGAACTGCGCATTTGCTTGGCGCATTTCGGGGGCAGCCAAGAATGGGACGACTATGTCCGAGGTATCAACCCGTTTGACGCCGATGCGCGTAAAAACAATTGGGTCACGGCGATATATGATGCGCTGAAATCAGGTGACTATCCCAATCTTTACACGGATATCTCCTACACGGTCTTCGACTTCGAGGAAAATATGCCTTTTCTAAGCGTTTTTCTGGAGAATGAAGCGGTCTGTAAGAAGGTGTTGTTTGGCTCTGATTACTACATGACCAAACAAGAAGACCTGTCAGAGCGTGCTGTGTCGATGCGGCTGCGCAACGCATTGGGCCGTGAAAAGTTCTGGCAAATCGCCAATGCCAATCCCAAAGCGTGGCTTGAAGGGCCGTCCAAGCCGAAAACCTAGTAAACCGAGATGGACGCCGGGAATGTTCTGCGCTAACAGCGGGACTGACTTGGAATAAGGAAGACCCGAATGTCCGGACATGGCACCCCGATCCCAATGACCTCTCGTCCCTGTGGCCCGCTGAAAGGCGAGGCGATTGTGCCAGGCGATAAGTCGATTTCGCATCGGTCTTTGATCTTGGGTGCTTTGGCCGTGGGTGAGACCAAGATCTCGGGGCTTTTGGAAGGCGAAGACGTGATTGACACCGCCAAGGCGATGCACGCCTTTGGGGCAGAGGTTGTCGATCATGGCGGCGGAGACTGGTCCGTTTTCGGCGTGGGTGTCGGAGGCTTTGCAGAGCCTGATCAGGTGATTGACTGTGGTAACTCGGGTACTGGCGTGCGTCTGATCATGGGGTGTATGGCAACCACGGGGATCACGGCGACTTTCACGGGGGATGCGTCCCTGAACAAACGCCCGATGGCGCGGGTGACCGACCCGATTGCTTTGTTTGGGGCGCAGTCTGTAGGCCGCTCTGAAGGCCGCTTGCCGATGACAATCGTGGGCGCGAAAGAGCCGGTGCCCGTGCGCTATACGACGCCTGTGCCGTCGGCGCAGGTGAAGTCTGCGGTTCTGTTGGCGGCGTTGAATGCGCCGGGCCAGACGGTTGTGATCGAGAAGGAAGCGACCCGTGATCATACCGAACGCATGCTGGCTGGGTTTGGCGCAGAGATTTCTGTGCGCGATACCGAAGAGGGACGTGAGATCACCCTGACGGGGCAGCCTGAATTGGTGGCGCAAGAGATCGCGGTGCCGCGTGATCCGTCCTCGGCGGCCTTCCCAGTTTGTGCGGCTTTGATCACGCCGGGCTCGGATGTGTTGGTGCCTAATATTGGCCTCAACCCCACCCGCGCTGGGCTCTTCACCACATTGCGGGAAATGGGCGCGGATCTGACCTTTGAGAATGAACGCGAAGAGGGCGGTGAGCCTGTTGCTGATCTGCGGGCGAAGTTCTCGCCGGACCTCAAGGGTATCGAGGTTGATCCGGCGCGAGCGGCGAGCATGATTGACGAATATCCCGTGCTGTCTGTAGTTGCGTCTTTTGCCCAAGGCGACACGGTTATGAAGGGCGTCAAAGAACTGCGTGTGAAGGAAAGCGACCGCATTGATGCGATGGCTAAAGGGCTGCGCGCCAATGGCGTTGAGGTCGATGAAGGCGAGGATTGGTGGATCGTCAAAGGTCTGGGCCACGGCAATGTGCCTGGCGGCGGCACCTGCGAAAGCCAGCTCGATCACCGGATTGCCATGAGCTTCATGGTGATGGGCATGGCCGCGCAGAAACCGGTCTCTATCGATGACGGCGGGCCGATCGCCACGTCTTTCCCGATCTTTGAGAGCCTCATGGGCAACCTTGGCGCGCAGATCGTGCGCGCGAACGCATGAGCTTTACAGTCGCCATAGACGGGCCTGCTGCGGCGGGCAAAGGCACGATTTCCAAGGCGGTCGCAGCGCATTTCGGATTTGCGCATTTGGACACGGGGCTTCTGTATCGTGCGGTTGGAGCCAAGGTTCTGGCGGGAACGGAAGCGATAGTTGCTGCTGGGGCGTTGACCGCCGAAGATTTGGAGGCCGACAACCTGCGCACGCCCGAGGTTGCACAAGCAGCGTCCAAAGTGGCGGTGATCGCCGAGGTGCGTGCGGCCTTGGTGGCCTTCCAACAGACCTTTGCGCGCCGCTCTGGCGGAGCGGTGTTAGATGGGCGCGATATCGGCACGGTGATCTGCCCAGACGCCGAGGCCAAGCTCTTTGTCACCGCGAGCGCTGAGGTGCGGGCGGAGCGGCGGTATCTAGAGCTTGCCGCCAAGGGCCACAACGACACCCGTGAAGAGGTTCTGGCCGATGTCAAAGCGCGGGATGAGCGGGATATGAACCGCGCAGAGGCTCCGTTGAAGGCCGCAGACGATGCCATTCTGATCGACACAAGCGATCTCTCGATTGAGGGTGCTGTGGCGCGGGCTGTGGCCGAGATTGAGGCGCGGTTGCCTGCCTGACCTAGCGGCCATGCAGAATTGACAAGGGTCACCGCTTGACCCACGTCTGCGCCGGTTTATCTCGGGATCAGCAGAAAGAATAGGACAAGAGATGTTTCTTGAAAAACTGGACTGGCGCTATGCCGTCAAGAAAATGGATCCCACCAAAACCGTCGCCCAAGCCGATGTCGACCAGATCATCGAGGCGATCCGCATGGCGCCGACCTCAAGCGGGCTGCAGCCGTTCGAGCTCTTGGTGATCACCAATGACGAGATCCGCGCTAAGATCCAGAAAGTCGCGTGGAACCAGGCGCAGATCACCGAAGGCAGCCATCTGTTGGTGTTCGCCGCCTGGGACACCTACACCGAAGCGCGGATCGATGCGGTCATGCAACATATGGCTGAGGAACGTGGCGGGCTGACCGAGACGCTTGAGAGCTATTACACCAACCTCAAAAAAATGTACCTGCCGCGCGCGGCGGAGGTGAATTTTGAGCATGCAGCACGCCAGTCCTATATCGCCTTGGGTTTCGCCATGGCAGCCGCGGCGGAACTGGGCGTGGATTGCACGCCGATGGAAGGATTTGACCCCGTTAAGGTCGATGAGATCCTTGGTCTTTCTGCAAAAGGGCTGCGCTCGGTGACGCTTTTACCTTTGGGTGTTCGGGCCGAGACGGGCGATTGGCTGAAGGACATGCCAAAGGTGCGGAAATCCAGATCCACGATGGTCTCTGAGATCGCCTAAGCCGCCATCATCATTAGAATGAGAGCCCCAGCCATAAGGTTTGGGGCTCTTTTCTTGGCAAGCCGTGGTGTGGGCTTTACGCTTATCACAACAGAATTTATTCCCCTCAGGAGTTTACGCAATGAAGACGCGCAGAATTGGTCGCAACGGTCCCGAAGTCTCGGCCCTTGGCATTGGCGCTATGTCGTTCTCCAATTTCTATGGCGAAACCGATGAGGCGCGGTCTCATGCGGTCCTGGACGCGGCGCGCGAAGTGGGCGTGACCCATATCGACACGGCCAATGTCTATGGAATGGGCGCGTCTGAGGCGGCCATCGGGACATATTTCGCCAAACATGGCGCTGGGCTGCGCGATGGGTTCCATATCGCCACCAAAGCCGCCATCACGCGCCGCGATGGCAAGCGGTTTTATGACAACACGCTGGAGCATTTAGAAGTTGAGCTGGATCAGAGCCTCGCGCGCCTGGGCACCGATCACGTGGATCTCTTCTATGTGCACCGCCGCAACCCTGACATCCCGATTGAGGAGGTTGCGGGGTTTTTGGGGCAACTGAAAGCCAAAGGCAAAACCCGCGGCATTGGCTTTTCTGAAATCGCGCCCACGTCCCTGCGCCGCGCGGCGTCCGAGCATCATGTCGATGCGGTGCAGTCGGAGTATTCCCTGTCCACCCGCGCGCCGGAACTGGGCCTCGTGCAGGCCTGCGCGGAGGTCGGCGCGGCTTTGGTGGCCTTTTCGCCCGTCGGGCGATCTTTGCTGACCGATGACCCGATCCCTCTGGAGCGCGCATCGGGCTTGCCGTGGCTTGGCGCGAACCCTCGGTTCCTAGAGCCAAACTACAGCGCCAATCTTGAGGCTGTAAGGCCCTTCCGCGCGCTGGCCTCGGACATGGGGCTGCCCGCCGCTGGCCTCGCCATCGCGTGGGTCTTGGCGCAGGGGGAGCATTTGACGACGATCCCGGGTACGCGGTCGGTGGCGCATTTCATGGAGTTGGTGGCGGGGTGGCAACGCGTGTTGACGCCTGAAGAGGTGAAGGCCGTGGAAGAGGCCTTGCCGCTGGGGTGGGCCCATGGGGATCGCTATAGTGAGGATCAGTGGGTTGGGCCGGAGCGGTATTGTTAGGATACAAGTTCTAGTCTTTGAGACATCCGAAAGTAGGGAATGTCGCCTTTGAAAAAGCGTCCACCCTCTTTGGTAAACCCGTACCGTTCGTAAAAGGGCAGGGCAGCCTCTCTGGCGTCGAACCAAAAGACTTTTGCGCCTGATTTCAGAGCTATCTCTAGGAGGTGCTGGAGCATAGCAGATCCAAAGCCTTGGCCTTGGACGTTCACATCGGTTGCGAACTTCCGAAGTCTTACGGCGCTGCCATCGCGAAAGAGAGAGGCGACGCAGATCAAGTTCTCATCCAAGAAGCCGCCAAAATGAAGCGCTGTTTCGTCCCCATCGACTATCGAGCTTTCGATTGGATAATCAGGCCAGAGGATCTTGTGGCGCAGGGGCAGCGTGTCTTTGGCAGATATGGCTTGGATTACAATCGACATGCGGGTTTACTTGCAGAAATTCGTGGGATCGGCAAGTTGCTGAAAAACGTGGGGAAAGCCTTGCAAACAAGGCCATTCCCGCTTATACGCGCCACTATCTGACGACCGACAAGAGTCGCAGCCATGGTGAGCAGGGCCTAAGGGAAACCTTTGGCCCTTGTTGTTTGTGTTTTTTATCATGGATTGCAACGCTTTAGCGCGCGGTATCAGATGAACGAAACCAAGACCGGCGGAGCCAACCGCGCGGCCAGTAAAACCGATCAAAGGATATACACGCCACATGGCAATGACATCTATGGAGGAATTCGAAGCCCTCTTGAACGAAAGCTTCGAAATGGACACCCCTGATGAGGGAACCGTTGTTAAAGGCAAGATCATCGCAATCGAAGCGGGTCAGGCCATCATCGACGTAGGCTACAAAATGGAAGGCCGCGTTGATCTGAAAGAATTCGCAAACCCTGGCGAAGCTCCCGAAGTTTCCGTTGGCGACGAGGTAGAAGTCTATCTGCGTGCCGCTGAAAACGCCCGTGGCGAAGCAGTTATCTCTCGTGAGATGGCGCGCCGCGAAGAAGCATGGGACCGTCTGGAAAAAGCATATGCGGACGATGCACGCGTCGAAGGCGCGATCTTTGGCCGCGTCAAAGGCGGTTTCACCGTGGATCTGGGTGGCGCAGTTGCGTTCCTTCCTGGTTCTCAAGTCGACGTACGTCCAGTACGCGACGCAGGCCCTCTGATGGGCATGAAGCAGCCGTTCCAAATCCTGAAAATGGACCGTCGTCGTGGCAACATCGTTGTCTCGCGTCGTGCGATCCTCGAAGAGTCCCGCGCAGAACAGCGTGCTGAGGTTATCGGCAAGCTGGCAGAAGGCGACGCGGTTGACGGTGTTGTTAAGAACATCACCGAATACGGTGCCTTCGTTGACCTGGGCGGCGTTGACGGCCTGCTGCACGTCACCGACATGGCATGGCGCCGTGTGAACCACCCGAACGAGATCCTGACCATCGGCGAAACCGTCAAAGTTCAGGTCATCAAGATCAACAAAGAGACCCACCGTATCTCTCTCGGCATGAAGCAGCTGATGGAAGATCCATGGGATATCGTCGCGGCGAAATACCCGCTGGAATCCACGCACACTGGTCGCGTCACCAACATCACCGACTACGGTGCATTTGTTGAGCTGGAGCCAGGTGTCGAAGGTCTGGTTCACGTCTCTGAGATGTCCTGGACCAAGAAAAACGTACACCCAGGCAAGATCGTTTCCACCTCTCAGGAAGTCGAAGTCATGGTTCTGGAAATCGACGGCGCCAAGCGTCGCGTTTCCCTTGGTCTCAAGCAGACCATGCGCAACCCATGGGAAGTCTTCGCGGAAACCCACCCAGAGGGCGCGGAAGTCGAAGGCGAAGTCAAGAACATCACCGAATTCGGTCTGTTCATTGGCCTGCCAGGCGACATCGACGGTATGGTTCACCTCTCCGACATCTCTTGGGAAGAGCGTGGCGAAGATGCGATCCA
>JABSOU010000097.1 GCA_013215215.1 Cognatishimia sp.
GATCGTCGCGGACGGGCTTTCTGTGCGGCAGACAGAGGATATGGTCAAGAAATTTGCCTCTGGCGAGCGGGACAAGCCGAAGCCCAAAAAGGTTGAGAAGGACGCAGATACTAAGGCGCTAGAGGGCGATCTCTCTGCGAATCTGGGAATGAAGGTCTTTATTGATCATAAATCCGGATCCGATTCAGGCCAGATCACGATCAAATATAAAGATATGGATCAGCTGGACGAGCTTTGCAGGATACTGTCTGCTACCTAGCATTCTGTTTCACGTGAAACACTACACCTGACGAAATATAGGGGCCGCTGAATCAGGCGGCCCCTATATTTTGTGCTATTGGCTAGGACGGGTCCAGATGAACACCATGACCAAGCCTAGAGCGACAGCTTGTACTGCAAGCACATAGATCGGCACGCCAAACACCAGGGAAATACCAAAAACCAAAGCAACGGAGATGGTGGCAAGCAGCTTGGCCTTGATAAGAATGGCACCTCTTTGGTTCCAGTCTTCGATAGGATGGCCAAGCCTCGGATGAGTCGTGAGCCAGTCATGCAGCCGTTTCGAGCCCCTTGCAAAGCAGAAGGCGGCGAGCAGTAGGAAAGGAACTGTTGGAAGAAGGGGTAGGGGGATACCTAAAAGGGCGAGTCCCACACATATTAGTCCAGCGATCGTCCAAATATACCGCATATGCCTAGTCCACCAATATCTCGGCGAGAAGAGTATTCAAAACCATACGCCCGTTCTGGGTCGCAAACAGCCGCGAAGAACCTTCCCGGCGCAACATGCCGATTTCTTCCATATGGGAGATACGTTCCTCATTTAGGTTTCGCTGAGACAGCGCCCCCCAACGATCCAAGTCGACACCTGATGCAAGGCGAAGGCCCATCATCATCATTTCGTCTGATTGATCCGCTAGGGAAATGGAACGCCTCTGGCCTTCCGCGGCACCGGCCTCTGCGGCCTCGAGCCATTTATTTGGATTGCGCCATTGCTCTGTCGCGTGACGTTGGCCACCCAATGTGAGACGACCATGTGCGCCGGGACCGATGCCCGCATAGTCGCCGTAGCGCCAATAGATCAGATTGTGCCGACTTTCAGATCCAAGCTTGGCGTAGTTGGAAACTTCGTAGCCCTCAAGTCCCGCCTCGGTACAGATCTCGCCTGTGCGCTGATACATATCGGCGGCCAGATCATCATGCGGAAGGCCGCGCAATTTGCCCTTGGCGTAGCGATCCCCAAAGGCGGTGCCGGTTTCGATCGTCAATTGGTAGAGCGAGAGATGATCGATCGCCATCGACAGCGCTTCGCGCAGCTCGGCCTCCCACGCCTCTAGGGTTTGATCTTGCCGTGCGTAGATCAGATCAAAACTCACGCGATCAAAATGGGTCCGGGCGACGTCAAAAGCGGCGCGGGCCTCGGCCACGGAATGGAGACGACCCAGACGGCGAAGGTCTTCGTCGTTGAGCGCCTGAATGCCCATAGACACGCGATTGACGCCACCGGCGCGATAGGCGGCAAAGCGACCGGCCTCGACCGACGTTGGGTTGGCTTCGAGGGTGATTTCCATGTCGTTGGCTTGCGGCCACAACTGCGCTGCGCGTTCGATCAAGGCGGCCACGAGATCGGGATCCATAAGCGAAGGCGTGCCGCCGCCAAAGAAAATAGAATTCAGCACGCGCCCCTGGGTTTCTGCCCCGACGCGATCCAGTTCGGCCAACAGCGCCTTGCACCATCGGGCTTGGTCAATCTGCGCAGAGACGTGAGAGTTGAAGTTGCAATAGGGGCATTTGGCCTGGCAAAACGGCCAGTGGATATAGAGGCCGAAGCCTCCGTTCTGCCAGTCCTCAGCCAAAACAGCCCGCAACGAATTGAGCGAGGGCACGGCCTCGGTGGCTGATTTTGTTTTTCTCGGCTTTGTCCATTTCCCCGCAGGTGATGTCGTAGCCCTCGGGCATGAACATCGGGTCGTAGCCGAACCCGCCTTCGCCACGGATCGGCCAGACGAGGGAGCCGGGCATGACGCCCTCGAATACTTCGTCGTGCCCGTCGGGCCAAGCAATCACGAGCGTGCAGCGAAACTGTGCGGTGCGGGGGGCATCCGGGCCCTTCGCGGTGATCTCTTCATTGGCGCGTGTCATCGCCATCATGAAGTCGCGACCATTGCCGGTCTCGGCCCAATCCGCCGTATAGACGCCGGGCGCGCCATCGAGCGCATCGATGGTGATGCCACTGTCATCGGCGAGGGCAGGGAGGCCGGTGGCCTGCGCGGCGGCATGGGCCTTGATCCGCGCGTTGCCGACGAAGGTGTCCTCGGTTTCCTCAGGCTCTGGCAAGTCCATATCTCCAGCCCCCACGACGGTGACGCCGTGAGGTGCGAGGATCTCAGAGATCTCGGTCAGCTTGCCCGCGTTATGCGTGGCGACCAGAAGTTTGCTACCCTCGAATTTGCGGGTCATGCAGNGGCTGCCAATTGCGCGGCGGCCAGCTCAGAGACGCCTTTTTCCGCGAGGTCCATTAGTTGGTTCATCTGGTCGCGAGAGAAGACAGAGCCTTCCGCGCTCATCTGAACTTCGATCAGGGTTTTGTTGCCCAGCATGATGAAGTTGCCATCCACACCGGCCTCGGAATCCTCGGGGTAATCCAGGTCCAGAACAGGTTGACCCGCGTAGATCCCGCAAGAGATCGCGGCGACCGGATCCACTAAAGGATCAGAGACGATATCACCAGCTTTCAGCAATTTGTTGACCGCAAGACGCAGCGCAACCCAACCGCCGGTGATCGATGCGCAGCGCGTTCCGCCGTCCGCTTGAATGACATCACAGTCGACAGTGATCTGGCGTTCACCGAGCGCAACGCGATCCACACCCGCGCGCAGAGAGCGACCAATCAGGCGTTGGATTTCAACCGTGCGACCGCCTTGTTTGCCCGTCGCTGCCTCGCGACGCATGCGCGACGACGTAGAGCGAGGAAGCATCCCGTATTCCGCGGTGACCCAGCCCAGACCCGATCCCTTGATGAAGGGTGGGACGCGGTCTTCCAAAGTCGCCGTGCAAAGCACATGCGTGTCGCCCATTTTGATCAGGCAAGAGCCTTCAGCGTGTTTGGTCACATTGGTCTCGATTGAAACTTCGCGCATTTCATCGAGTTGACGTCCAGAAGGGCGCATGGGGAATTCCTTTGCATAGTAAACTTAGCCACGGGATACAGGCGCCGGGGCGGCAAGCGCAACCCTCTTTGCCCTTTCCGCTTGCGCCCCGGGCCATCGCGCATAGATTAATGAGCATGAGCCAGCAAAGCGATATCCTGAACGAGCTGAACGACCGGTCGCGCGAAGTGTTTCGTCGTGTGGTCGAAGGCTATCTGGAATCCGGTGAACCCGTCGGGTCGCGGACGCTGACGCGCGAGTTGTCAGAAAAGGTTTCGGCAGCAACGATCCGCAATGTGATGCAGGATCTGGAGTATCTCGGCCTGCTGGATTCCCCTCATGTCAGCGCCGGACGCGTGCCCACGCAACAGGGCTTGCGGATGTTCGTAGATGGGCTGCTCGAGGTGCAGGATCTGGACCAATCCGATCAGCAGAAGATCGACGCAACCCTTGGATACAACGCGGGCGACGTCGGCGCAATGTTGGACCGCGTTGGATCCGCGCTGTCCGGAGTGACGCGCGGCGCGTCTTTGGTTTTGGCGCCGAAACACGAAGCGCCGATCCGGCACATCGAATTCGTGAGCTTGGGTCACGACCGCGCGATGGTGGTCTTGGTGATGGCGGATGGTCACGTGGAAAACCGTCTTTTCACGCCGCCGCCCGGACAAACGCCAAGCTCTATGCGAGAGGCCGCGAATTTCCTGAACGCTCTGATTGAAGGCAAAACCCTGTCAGAGTTGCAGACCGTGATGCGCGGCGAAATTGAAAGACGTCAGCAGGAAATCGACGTCCTGTCGCGGACTCTGATCGACCAGGGCCTCGCCGCATGGGCCGACGACGGAGACTCTCCGGAACGTCTGATCGTCCGTGGGCGCTCCAATCTTTTGGACACGGGGCAATCCGAAGGCGACCTTGATCTGATTCGAACCCTCTTTGATGACCTCGAGCGCAAGCGCGATATCGCAGGTTTTCTCGAATTGGCCGATCAAGGTGAGGGCGTACGCATTTTTATTGGCTCAGAGAACAAACTTTTTTCACTTTCGGGTTCCTCTTTGGTGGTGTCTCCATATATGAACGCTGATCGAAAGATTGTGGGTGCGGTCGGGGTCATTGGGCCCAAACGTCTGAACTATGGACGGATCGTTCCCATCGTGGACTATACGGCGCAGCTGGTTGGGAAATTGATTTCTGACCGGAAATAGAGGTGAGACATGGCAGAGCCGAAAGAAGAAGAGTTTCTGGATGACGTTGAGAATGCGGAGGCCGAAGAGTTTCTGCAGAAACTGGACGAGCTTGAAGACGAAGCAATTGAGCTGGACGAGCTGAAGGCCGAGCGGGACGAATACAAAGATCGCTGGATGCGCGCCTTGGCGGACGCCGAGAATTCTCGCAAGCGGGCGGACAAAGCCCGTCGCGATGCCGAGAACTATGGCGGGTCCAAACTGGCCCGCGACATGCTGCCGGTCTACGACAACATGAAACGCGCGATTGAGTCGATCACCGACGAGCAGAAAGAAAGCGCGTCCGGCGTGATCACTGGCATCGAGCTGACCATGCGCGAGCTGCTGAACGTCTTCAAAAAGCACGGGCTGGAAATGATCCGTCCCGAAGTTGGTGACAAGTTCGATCCAAACCAGCACGAAGCGATGTTCGAAGCGCCGGTGCCTGGCACCAAAGCTGGCGAGATCATTCAGGTCTCGGCCGAGGGCTTTATGCTACATGATCGCCTGCTGCGCCCGGCGCAGGTTGGTGTGAGTTCAAACGTCGGTTAACCCCAACGCCACATCGTTGAATTTCGAAAGCCCCGGCTCGAGAGAGCTGGGGTTTTTTGTTAAGGAATTCAGAAACAAAATGTGGCTCTATAACAAGAACATTAGACTCTATTTNACCAGAAAACGGCTTGTTCTGCCAAAAAACCGCGCCCTTGCTTCTGGTTGCCAATTATACTCTATACGTGGCAACAGTCGGCAGGATCGCTCGATAACTGTTTGAAATTAAGCGACAATTCGGCATTTGGCGGTGAAAACGCGGAAATGTTCGGATTTTGATAGCGATTTTCCACTATTTCTGAAAATCCACCTATTTCAATATTCGATTTTTACTATGCGATTTTCGAGAAAGTCCCCTACTCAGACGCCCAAACCGTCTGATCTTTCTAAATTTCACTGAACCAAAGCTATCTAAGGCTCGAAAATTAAGGAATGATGGGTGTGTTAACGGTGTTATCGGGGGTGAAGTTCACATGCTTAGACGTCTCGCAGCGCTCTGTTTTGCGCTCTTCCCCTTGAGCCTTGGAGCGCAGTCTTATCCCGACTACACCGAACCCTATGTCAACGACTTCGCCTATCTTCTGTCCGTCGAACAAGAAGATGTCCTGCGCGAAAAGCTGAAAGAGCTGCGCCGCGAAACCGACATCGAGTTTACGGTCGTAGTGATCGACAATATGTCGGACTATGGCCACAACGGCGCGATCGAACCGTTCGCGACTGGACTCTTCAATGCCTGGGGTGTTGGAGACGCGACGCGGAACGATGGCGTCATGTTGTTGGTCGCGCGTCTGGATCGCGTGCTGCGGATCGAAGTGGGGTCGGGCTATGGCGATGACAAGAACGACGCAATGGCGGCGATCATTGATGACAAGATCATTCCGAATTTCCGCGACGGCGATTACTTTCGTGGAATTGAACGCGGCGTCGATGCGATCATACACGAGGTCAGCGGCACCTGGCCCGGAGAATTTAACACCACTTTTCTAGAGCGACTTTGGAACCGGATCGTTTGGGGGCGGCAGTTTGTCGGCGATTGGATCGCGGTCTTTTATGCCTTTCTGGCGGGGCTCGCGTATCGCCAGTATCGCAAATGGAAACGCAACAAGCCGCGGATTTGTCCCGAAGATGGATCGGTCATGCGCCGGGTGGATGAGCTTGAGGACGATAAATATCTAAAAGAAGGCGAAAAGATCGAGGAAAAGCTGGAGAGCGTCGATTATGACGTTTGGCTTTGCGATCAATGCGACCACCGCACAATTGAGGCCTATAAAAGTTGGTTCAGCAGCTATGGCGCGTGTCGCACCTGCAACTACCGGACTTTGGCGGGGACGACGACGATCATTGAACACGCGACGACCAGCTCCGAGGGGCTGAAACGTGTCGACTATCATTGCAAGCATTGCGACGACAGCTATTCGACCCATGTAACGATCCCCAAGAAGTCCAAAAGCAGCTCGTCTTCCTCGGGTGGGAGCTTTGGGGGCGGATCTTCGTCAGGCGGTGGCGCGAGTGGCAGCTGGTAGCTAGTCCTGCGCTAAGCCTTTCAATTCATAGATTAATTCCAGAGCTTCACGAGGCGTGAGGTCGTCTGGATTCATCGACTGGAGTTTTTCAACCGCTGGCGAGGGTGCTGATGGCTTTGGCGCGGGCGCAGGGGTTGCTGCAAAGAGGGGCAGGTCGTCGATCAAGGCCTTGGTTTCACCGCCATCGCGCTCGTTCTTCTCTAACATCTCCAAAACACTGCGCGCACGTTCAACGACCGAAGGCGGCAGGCCCGCCAGTTGCGCGACTTGCACGCCGTAACTGCGGTCCGCCGCACCGCGTTTCACGTCGTGCAGGAAGATGATCTCGCCATCCCACTCCTTAACGCTGACCGTGGCGTTGTCGACGCCGTCAAGCTTGCCAGCGAGGGCGCTCATCTCGTGGTAATGCGTGGCAAAGAGCGCGCGGGATTTGTTGACCTCGTGCAAATGTTCGAGCGTCGCCCAGGCGATCGAAAGCCCGTCATAGGTGGCGGTGCCTCGGCCGATTTCGTCAAGGATCACAACCGCGCGGTCATCAGCTTGGTTTAGGATCGCAGCGGTTTCGACCATCTCGACCATGAATGTCGACCGACCTCGGGCCAGATCATCTGACGCGCCGACGCGCGAGAAGAGCTGGCTGACGAGGCCGATTTTGGCCGCGTCCGCGGGAACGAAACTGCCGACTTGGGCCAGCAAAGCGATCAAAGCGTTCTGGCGCAGGAAAGTGGATTTACCGGCCATGTTGGGACCGGTCAAAAGCCAGATATGCGCGTCGCCGGATCGTGAGAGATCGCAGTCGTTGGCCACGAATGGTGCGCCACCTTGTTGGCGCAAAGCCGCTTCGACAACTGGATGTCGTCCGCCAGTGATCGCAAAATCGTGGCTATCATCGACGATTGGACGTGACCAGTTTTCCGACGCCGCCAGATCGGCAAAAGCAGCCTGAACATCGAGCTCAGCGAGCGCACGCGATGCGGTCGAGATCTGCGCTGACGCGTCCAAAACAGCCGCTTTCAAGGTGTCATAGAGCCGCTTTTCGATCTCAAGCGCTGTATTGCCCGCGTTCAGGATACGGGTTTCCAGGTCAGACAGTTCCACCGTCGTGAACCGCACCTGATTGGCGGTGGTTTGACGATGAATGAAGGTCTCGGACAAGGGAGGCGACATCATCGCTTCGGCGTGTTTCGCGGTGGTCTCTACGAAATAGCCGAGGACGTTGTTGTGTTTGATCTTGAGGGATTGAATGCCTGTAAGTTCAGCAAATTCGGCCTGCATGCCGGCGATGATCCCGCGGCCTTCATCTCGCAGCTTGCGTGCCTCGTCGAGGTCGTCATTGTACTCCGGCGCGATGAAACCACCATCGCGCGCAAGCAAAGGAGGGTCGGCCACGAGGGCGGCGTCGAGCAAGTCGACCAACGCGTCGTGACCTGTCAGCGCATCCAAGGCGTCCGTCAGAAGCTGTGGGGCGTCGGGGAGACCGCGCTCTGCGAGGTCGGTGGCCTGAATGAGGCCGTTTCGAATAGCCGCAAGGTCTCGTGGACCCCCGCGATCCAGCGACAGGCGGGAAAGGGCGCGGTCAAGATCGGGGACACGCTTCAAAATCTCGCGCAGGTCGCGGGATTGGGACGCGTGTTCCGAAAAATAGCTCACCGCATCCAGCCGTGCGTGGATCGGATCCAGCGACAATGCGGGCGAGGAAATCCGACGTTCCAATAGCCGAGCACCTGCCGAAGTCACCGTACGGTCAACAGTCGCCAAAAGCGACCCCGCGCGACCGCCGCTGAGCGCTTGGGTGAGTTCCAGATTTCGACGGGTCGCCATGTCGATCTGCATTGTGCCGCCAAGGGTTTCTCGGTGCGGTGGACGCAGAAGTGGGAGTTTCCCTTTTTGGGTGATTTCCAGATAGTCGACGATGGCGCCAAGCGCTCCAATTTCGGGGCGGGTGAAGCTGCCAAAGGCGTCCAAAGAGGCCGCGTTGAACAGGCACGCCACCCGCTTTTCCGCAGACGTGCTATCGAACGCGCCGCGTGAGACCGAGGTCAGCGGAACGCCCATATCAGTGACTATTTCACCTAAATCATCTTCCGATCCTTCAGCCACCAAAAGTTCTGACGGAGCCAGCCGCGCGAGCTCTGCACCCAATCGAACGCGCGGTAGAACCATCACATTCAACGCACCCGTCGAGATATCCGCCCAAGCCAAAGCTGCCTCATCCCGGACTTGTGAAAATGCGGCCAAAAAGTTGTGGCGGCGTGCGTCCAGAAGGGAGTCTTCGGTCAATGTTCCGGGTGTCACAAGCCGCACGACTTCGCGTCGAACGACGGCCTTGTAGCCACGTTTTTTCGCTTCAGCCGGGGTCTCCATTTGTTCGCAAACGGCCACGCGGAATCCCTTGCGGATCAGCGTCAGAAAATACCCCTCGGCGGCGTGGTGCGGCACACCACACATGGGGATCTCATCGCCGTCGTGCTTCCCGCGTTTGGTGAGCGCGATGTCCAGAGCCTCGGCGGCAGCGACCGCGTCGTCAAAGAACATCTCATAGAAATCCCCCATCCGGTAAAACAGCAGAGCGTCCGGATGCGCGGCTTTGATCTCTAGGTATTGCGCCATCATTGGCGTCACGGCAGGCTTTGCTGCGTTCACTGCTGGAACCCCCCAAGGTTTCGTCCCGCAGGTGTAGCAAAATCTGACTATAGGGTGGAAGACGAATTCTATAACGCTTTCGTCGCTAACAGGTTGTAGCGGCAGTTTTCTGTGGATATCACCGATTTCACCGGAGGAATATTTACATGCCAAAGACCAAAGTCACTTCTGAAGAAGCACTCGCGTTCCATTTGGAACCCACGCCGGGTAAATTCGAAATCAACGCTACGGTGCCGATGACCACGCAGCGCGATCTGTCGCTGGCCTATTCTCCGGGTGTGGCGGTGCCATGTGAAGCCATCGCCGAAGATCCTTCGACGGCCTATGATTATACCAACAAGGGCAACCTAGTTGCGGTGATCTCGAACGGGACCGCGGTTCTGGGTTTGGGCAACCTTGGTGCGCTGGGCTCTAAGCCGGTGATGGAAGGGAAAGCGGTTCTGTTTAAGCGCTTTGCCGACGTGAACTCGATCGACATCGAGTTGGACACCGAAGATCCTGATGAATTCTGCAACGCGGTGCGTTTGATGGGCCCGACCTTTGGCGGCATCAACCTTGAGGACATCAAAGCGCCTCAGTGTTTCATCATTGAGCAGCGCCTTAAGGAAGAGATGGACATTCCGGTCTTTCACGACGACCAGCACGGCACGGCGGTGATCTGTGCGGCGGGTCTATTGAATGCGCTGAAGATCTCGGGCAAGAAAATCGAAGACGTGAAGATCGTGCTGAACGGCGCGGGCGCTGCGGGTATTGCTTGTATCGAACTCGTGAAAGCCATGGGTGCGAAGCACGACAATTGCATCGTTTGTGACACCAAAGGCGTGATTTATCAGGGTCGTACCGAGGGTATGAACCAGTGGAAATCGGCTCATGCGGCGAATACCGATCTGCGCACTTTGGAAGAGGCCATGAAGGGCGCGGATGTTTTCCTTGGTGTTTCGGTGAAGGGTGCTGTGACACCTGAGATGGTCGAGACCATGGCGCCGGATCCTCTGATCTTTGCGATGGCGAACCCGGATCCGGAGATCACCCCGGAAGAGGCGCAAAAAGTGCGCCCCGATGCCATCGTCGGCACCGGTCGTTCGGATTACGCGAACCAGGTGAACAACGTCTTGGCCTTCCCGTACCTGTTCCGTGGGGCGCTGGATATTCACGCGCGTGCCATCAATGACGAGATGAAAATCGCTTGCGCGCGCGCTCTGGCGGAACTCGCGCGGGCAGATGTGCCTGATGAAGTCGCAATGGCCTATGGTCGCAAGCTGACCTTTGGTCGGGATTACATTATCCCGACGCCGTTTGACCCGCGACTGATCCACATCATTCCGCCGGCGGTCGCTAAGGCTGGCATGGACACCGGCGTTGCGCGTCGTCCGATCATCGACATGACTTCCTATGAGGAAAGCCTCAAGTCGCGGATGGATCCGACTGCGAACATCCTGCGCAGCCTCAACGCGCGGGCGCGGTCTGCACAGGCGCGGATGATTTTTGCTGAGGGCGATGATCCGCGTGTTCTGCGTGCGGCGGTCACATACTCCCGTAGCGGTTTGGGCCGTGCCATCGTAGTCGGACGCGAAGCCGACGTGGCCGAGAAACTTGAGGCGGCTGGTCTGGGCGAAGCGGTTAGCGAAATCGAAGTGGTGAACGCCGCGAACACGCTGCATTTGGGAACCTACAAAGAGTTCCTTTATAAGCGTCTTCAACGTAAGGGCTTTAATCGCACCGACGTGCACCGTCTTGCGTCGCGGGATCGTCATGTCTTTGCGTCTTTGATGCTGGCGCATGGTCACGGAGATGGTCTGGTGACTGGCGCGACGCGCAAATCCGCACATGTAATGGAGTTGATCAACCACGTGTTTGACGCCAGTGCGGATGCAGGGGCTGTCGGCGTAACGGCTCTGCTGCACAAAGGCCGGATCGTGTTGATTGGCGATACTCTGGTGCACGAATGGCCCGACGAAAATGATCTGGCGCATATCGCAGAGCGTGCTGCTGGTGTAGCGCGTCACATCGGTCTTGAGCCGCGTGTTGCGTTTGTCAGCTTCTCGACCTTTGGCTATCCGGTATCGGAGCGCGCCGAGAAAATGCACGTTGCGCCACAAGTCTTGGACAAACGCGGCGTGGATTTCGAATACGAGGGCGAAATGACTGTGGATGTGGCGTTGAACCCATCACAGCAAGAAGCCTATCCGTTCCAGCGTTTGACCGGGCCCGCAAATATCTTGGTTGTTCCTGCGCGCCACTCAGCGAGCATCTCGACCAAATTGATGCAGGAAATGGCGGATGCTACCGTGATCGGCCCGATTTTGGCGGGTATCGATCAGAATATTCAGATTTGTTCTACTGCCTCGACCGCCAATGACATCGTGAACATGGCGATTTTGGCGGCCTGTAAGATCGGGTAACGACTTCAGGAATAAAAAAAGGGGGCCTCTCGGCCCCCTTTTTCATGCGTAATCGATGGGATTAGTTCAGCAGTTTATGAGCGAAAGGCGCATCGCTACCCCAAAGCTCTTGCACTCGGGCATCGCGGCCGCAGGCAAGGCGATAGCGCTTGTAGGCTTCGGATTGTTTCTTTGGACCAAAGCGGGTCAGAACCAGCTTGGTGCCTTTGTAATAATCCTGATGCACTTTCTCGGCTTTGTAGAACTCTTTCGCGGGCAGGATCGGGGTTACGATCTTGCGGCCAAGATCTGAGGCGGCTTTTGCCTTGGCGGATTCAGCGGCGGCCTTTTGGGCATTGTTCTTGTAGAAGATCGCTGTTCGATAAGGGTCTCCTCGGTCGCAGAACTGACCACCTGCGTCGGTTGGGTCCACGGAACGGAAGAACTTGTGAAGCAGCTCGTCGCGGGTGACTTTGTTGTTGTCAAACCGGATCTCGACGGCCTCATAGTGGCCCGAGCCTTTTTTGCTGACGTCTTTATAGGTTGGGTTCGCGAGGGTCCCGCCGGTATAGCCAGACACAACGGTTTTCACGCCATCGACCGACTCAAAATCGCTTTCCACGCACCAAAAACAGCCGCCGGCCACAATGAGTTTTTCCGTACCAGCCTGAGCGGGCGTGTGATGCAGAGAAGCGCCGATGGCGATAAAGCCAGCCAGCAGCCAATATTTCAAAGCGACCATGCGCGTCATATTTCTGTCCTTTCAAACCGTGATGGCGAAAATTTGAGGGCACCTTGCCTGAGAGGCGCTTTTCGGCCAAGTCACAGGCCCGTGACGTCACAGCTTGGTGAAGTTTGTTTAAGTCTTGGATTTCCGCACTTTGGCGCATAACGTCCGCGCAAAACGAGCGAGGTACCGATGCAATCCCCCAAGAAGATCGCCATGTGGAGCGGGCCGCGGAATCTGTCGACGGCGATGATGTACAGCTTTGGCAATCGCGCGGATTGTGCGGTGGTGGATGAGCCGTTTTATGCGTCCTATCTGGACATGACGGGGTTGGATCATCCGATGCGGGACGAGATTTTGGCAAGCCAGAGTCGGGATCCTCAGCATGTCGTGGATTGCCTTACGGGGGACAATCCAGGACAAAAACCCTATTACTATCAAAAGCATATGACCCAGCATATGATCAACGGCGTGCCCCGAGATTGGATGCGTGACGTAATCAATGTGTTCCTGATCCGTCATCCGGCGCGGGTTATCGCGAGCTATGCCGCCAAGCGGGAAAACCCGACGCTTGAGGATATTGGGTTTCGTCAACAGGCCGAATTGTTCGATCTGGTCTCGGGCTGGGGGCAGGTGCCGGTGGTGTTGGACAGCAGCGATCTAAGAGATGCGCCACAAGAGAAACTTGAGGCGCTGTGTGAAGCGATTGGGATCGGGTTTTCGCCGAATATGATGTCTTGGGCGCGTGGCGGGCATCCAAACGACGGGGTTTGGGCCTCGCATTGGTATGGCGCGGTCTGGAATTCTGAAACATTTGCTGGGGCAGAGGGCGAGATGCCCGAGGTTCCCGACGCGTTGCAGCCTGTGCTCGAGGCGGCCTTGCCATATTATGAAAAACTTGCCGCGGTGAAACTGTAGATGGGGCTTCGCCCCCTTGGCTTGCGCCAATTCCCCCAGAGTATTTTTGGCAAGATGAAAGCGATGCGGGCACCAATGAGCGCCCGCGTTTAGCCCAGCAGTTTGCCCAGTTTCATCGCGACCCCCATGTCGCCCGAGACTTTGAGCTTTCCCATCATAACG
>JABSOU010000098.1 GCA_013215215.1 Cognatishimia sp.
CTGTGCGGGCGGGCCACCATTGCGCGGGCCCTTTGATGGAGCGTTTGGGTGTCACCGCGACCTGTCGCGCGAGCTTTAGCATGTATAACACCAAAGACGAGGTCGACACTTTGGTCGATGCACTGGAACTGGCCAACGAGCTCTTGGCTTAACCTATTGTGGTAGGGCGGCTTTCTTCAAATCCGCCCCGCTTTCCCGCTTGCAGAAGATTTCGGCCAAGGTATAACGAGCCTCAGGCACCCATAGCTCAGCTGGATAGAGCGCTGCCCTCCGAAGGCAGAGGTCAAAGGTTCGAATCCTTTTGGGTGCGCCATTTTCTTACAGTCCAAGATGCTCAACCGTGTCACGCAACGCGCGTCTGAAGATGCGGGCAGGGTGGCTGAGGTCCCAATCTTCGCGCGTCACGATGCCGATGGGCCCCAGGGTAGTGTCTGTGTCAAAGGGCAGACGTTCCAGGCGGCCTGCGTCCACCTCACTGGCGGCCACGCCGTCTGAAATAATCCAGATCGCATCGCTTTCGGCCACATAACGCCGCCCAAACGCGCCGGATACGGTTTCCACGCGGCGATAGAGATCTGATATCCCGCGCTCGACCATGAACCGATCCACACTTGGCCTGATCGCGGCATTGCGGTCGGGATAGATGATGGGCCAGTCTTTTAAGCCTTCCAGAGTTGCGTCCTTTAGAAACGGATGGCCCTTGCGCACGATAAAACTGATCTTTTCGCGATAAAGCAGCGAGAAATTCAGACCGACCATATCACGGTGATCGCCCATGCGCCCCAAGAGCATGTCGATCTCGCCCGTCACCAGCTTGTCCAATAGAAACTTATGCGGACCATCCAGAATGCGCAGAGTAAAAGGGTGGGAATCCTTGGACAAACGTTTTGAGACCGCAGGGAGCAGTTTTGCGGTGACGGAGGGTAATGCCCCGATGGCGAGTGTCTCGGTTTGCGCGTCCTTATCACTGCCAAGATCCTGAAGACCCTGTTGCAAGCTCGCCAGTGCCATCTGCGCATATTGCAGGAACCGCGCGCCGTCAGTCGTGAGGTTGACGCCGGCGCGGCTGCGTTCCATCAGGTTACAGCCCAGAATGTCTTCAAGTTCCTTGAGCGTCTTGGAGATCGCGGGCTGGGTCAGAAACAGCGTTTCCGCGGCGCGTTTAAAACTGCCGGTCTGGGCGATTTCCACAAAGCATTGGATGTGGCGGAATTTGATACGACGGTCGATCATAGTTTCTGTTTTTGGAAAGTAAGTTGCAGTAAAACTCATTTTACTTTCTGTTTTGGTAAGTGCAATCTGTATTCATCACATGGCTCACGGGCTAGCATTGGTAGGGATGGACGATGCAGATCGCACAATTTGACAACCTGGCACTCAATTGGCAGCAAGATGGAAATCCCGAAGGTCGTCCGGTGGTATTCGCAAACTCACTTGGCACCGACTTTCGCCTTTGGGATGCGGTGCTGCCGCTGCTGCCGACATCTCTGCGCTATATCCGCATGGACAAACGCGGGCATGGGCTCTCATCGGTCCCTGACGGTCCTTATTCGATAGACGATCTGGCGGGCGATGTTGCGCAGTTACTGGACCGGTTGGACGTTAAGGATGTCTTCTTTGTTGGTCTCTCCATTGGCGGTCTGATTGCACAGAAGCTGACCTATACACGGCCGGATCTGTGTCACTCGATGGTGCTGTCCAACACCGCGGCCAAGATCGGCACGCCGGATCTTTGGAACACGCGTATTGATGCGATCAACGAAGGTGGCATCGAAGTGATTTCAGAGCCCACCATGGAACGCTGGTTCGCGCCGGAGTTCCGCGCGACGCCGGACTGTCTGGCCTGGAAGCACATGCTCGAACGCACCCATACGCAGGGGTATGTTTCCTGCTGCGCGGCCATCGCCAATGCGGATCTGCGGGAAGAGACCGCGAGCCTGACCCTGCCGACCTATGGCATTTGCGGCTCTGACGATAGGGCGACGCCGCCAGAGCTTACGAAATCCACCTTGGACCTGATCGCAGGATCTCAGTTCCATATCATCGACGGCACGGGCCATCTGCCCTGTGTTGAGAAGCCGCAAGATTATGCGGCGCTGATCACAAAGTTTCTAAAGGAGAGCGGATTTGTCTGATCGTTACGAAGCGGGCATGAAAGTGCGCCGATCTGTGTTGGGCGACGCCCATGTGGATCGCGCCGAAGCGCAGAAGACGCCCTTTGATGTGCCTTTTCAGGACATGATTACCGAAGGCGCCTGGGGCACTGTTTGGGCCTCGGACGGCATCAGCAAGCGCGAGCGGTCTATGATCACATTGGCGCTTTTAGCGGCGACCGGGAATTTCGAGGAAATCCCCATGCATATTCGTGCCACCGCCCGCACAGGTGCCAGCAAGCAAGACGTGCTTGAGGCCTTTCAACATGTGGCCATCTACGCGGGCGTTCCCCGTGCCAACCACGCGCTGAAACTGGCGAAACAAACCTACGCTGAAATGGAAGACGACACCTAAAGTCAGAGGTGCCAAAACTACCCTCCAAAGGAGGAGACTTAGCAAGATGTATACACCAGCCGAATTTTACCAACGTGATCGCGAATGGCATCCGCCAGCGCTGACACCGCACTACAAGACCGCCGTGTCGCGCTCTCCGCAATATTCGCTGATTTCACTGCAGAACTCCTCCAGCGAAATCACGGGTCCGGTCTTTGGCCACAATGACATTGATCCGCTGGATAATGATCTTCTGAACAACTACGCCAAGCCAGGCGAAAACCCCATCGGCCCGCGCCTGATCGCGCATGGTCGTGTGGTGGATGAAAACGGCCGTGGTGTGCCTAACACTTTGGTCGAAGCCTGGCAGGCCAATGCGGGCGGACGGTATCGTCACAAAAAGGACACCTATCTTGCGCCAATCGATCCGAACTTTGGCGGCTGTGGTCGGACGTTGACTGACGAGAACGGCTATTATTTCTTCCGCACGGTGAAGCCCGGTGCTTATCCATGGCGCAACTATGTGAATGGCTGGCGTCCGGCGCATATCCACTTCTCGATCTTTGGCACAGCCTTTGCTCAGCGCCTGATCACACAGTGTTACTTTGAAGGCGACCCTTGGATCAGCCGTTGCCCGATCGTCAAAACCATCCCTGATGAGCGTGCGGTTGATATGCTGGTGGCGAAGCTCGATGAAAACGCGACCATCCCGCTGGACACCCAATGCTATCGTTTTGACATCGTGCTGCGTGGCCGTCGTTCGACCCTGTTTGAAAACCGTCTGGAGGGCAATTGATATGACCTCGAACACTCCTGAGTATCTGAAGGAAACCCCATCCCAAACGGCGGGTCCTTACGTCCATATCGGTCTGGCCCCGGGGGCCGCTGGCTTTGACATCTATAAGCAAGAGCTGGGCTGGGATATCGCAGGCCCAAATGCCAAAGGCGAGCGCATTCGCGTTGAAGGCGTGGTTGTTGACGGCATCGGCTCTCCGATCAAAGATGTGCTGCTTGAGGCCTGGCAGGCCAATAGCGAAGGTGTTTATGCGCATCCGGAATGCGAAGGCAACGTCGAGGACGGGTTCCGCGGTTGGGGCCGTGTCATCACCGATTTTGAAACCGGTGAATGGGGCTTTGACACCGTGAAACCGGGTGCCACGATGGGCCGCAATGGCCGCATGATGGCGCCACATATCAATCTGTGGATCGTGGCACGCGGGATCAACATTGGCCTGAACACGCGCATCTATTTTGAAGACGAAGTCGAGGCCAACGCGAAAGACCCAGTGATCAACTTGATCGAATGGGAAAAACGCCGCGCCACGCTGATTGCGAAACGCTCGGAACGCGACGGTCAGGTTGTCTACCGCTTTGACGTCAAAATTCAGGGCGAAGACGAGACCGTCTTCTTCGACATCTAAGGTCGTTAAATCCAAGTCAATGCGGGGCGGCGTCAGTCGCCCCTTTACCCACATCAGGAAAGCACCGATGACCAAACCTTGCATTATCTGCGTCGCCATCACCGGCTCTCTGCCGAAAAAGGCCGACAACCCTGCCGTTCCGATTTCCATTGCGGAACAGGTCGAAAGCACTCAAGAAGCCTTTGAAGCCGGCGCGACCATCGCCCATTGCCACGTTCGTAATGACGACGAGACCACGTCCTCTGATCCCGAGAAATTCGCAGCCCTCAAAGAAGGTCTGGAAAAGCATTGCCCGGGTATGATCGTCCAGTTTTCGACCGGCGGTCGTTCTGGTGCGGGCACCGAACGGGGCGGCATGCTGTCTCTGGCCCCTGACATGGCGTCTTTGACCGTGGGCTCTAACAACTTCCCGACCCGTGTTTATGAAAACAGCCCGGATCTGGTCGATTGGCTGGCGTCTGAAATGAAAACCCATGACGTCGCGCCAGAAATCGAAGCCTTCGACCTCAGCCATATTTTTCAAGCGGTTGCGATGCACAAAGACGGCCGTCTGCCGCGCACGCCCTATGTGCAATTCGTCATGGGCGTGAAAAACGCGATGCCGGTCGACAAAGAGGTGTTTGATTTCTACGTCCAGACCCTCAAGCGTTTGAGCCCAGAGTCTGAATGGTGCGCCGCTGGTATCGGCCGTCATCAGATCACGCTGAACGAATGGTGCATCGCCGCGGGTGGTCACACACGCACAGGTCTTGAGGACAATATCCGTCTGGACAAGTCCACCCTCGCGCCTTCCAACGCAGCTTTGGTTCAAAAGACCGTCGCGCTTTGCGAGAAATACGAGCGTCCCGTCGCGACTTTTGCACAAGCGCGCGAGATGCTAGGCTTGGCGAAACACGCCGCATAGGGCGCAAGAGGGCAGGGATCACATGGCCGTTTCACTCTTTCAAAGCGCGATCTATGAGGCGCAGTTTGGCGATGCCGAAATGTCTGAGATTTTCAGCGACCGTGCAGAGGCTGCCCAAATGGTGCGGTTTGAGCGCGCCTTGGCGCAGATCGAAGGTGAGTTGGGTGTGATCCCCAAAGCCTCGGGGCAGGCCATTCATGATGGCCTTTCTGACGTCGAGGTTGATCTAAGCGCGCTGTCAAAAGGCGTGACGTCCTCGGGCGTTGCGGTACCCGCGCTTGTGTCGGAACTGCGGTCCCATCTGGATCCTGAACATGGGCAGTACCTGCATTGGGGCGCGACCAGTCAGGATGTGGTGGATACGGCCATGGTTCTGTCCTGTGCCCAGGCGCTTGATGTGCTCGAGCTGCGGTTGCGCGCGGTGATTGATGCTTTGGCGGCAAAGGCGACCGAGTATCAGGATCTTGTGGTTGCGGGCCGCACGCGCGGACAGATCGCGACGCCAATTACTGTGGGTTTGCGAATCGCGAAATGGGCCCAGCCCCTGATCGAGATTGAGAAATCCATCCCCGACATACGCGCCCGTATCCTAAGGGTGCAGTTTGGTGGAGCTTCGGGTGGCAATACCGCGACTGCGCCACATGGGGCCGCGATTGGAGTGGGGCTCGCAAAAGCGCTGGGACTGGCACCTGCGCAGCCTTGGCATGTGGATCGCTCGGGTCTTGTCCACCTGGCGTCCTGGCTCTTGCAGATCTCTGTGGCTCTGTCGAAATACGCCGGGGATCTGATCCTGCATATGCGCTCGGAAATCCGCGAAGTCAGCGCGGGGGCCGGGGGCGGGTCATCGACCATGCCTCAGAAATCAAACCCCGTGGGTCCCGAAACCATCCGCACACTCGCGAGCCTGGCCAAGGCCGCGCATGCGGGGATCGCAAATGCTGCAGATACGGCGGAGGACCGCGATGGCGGGCAGTGGCCGATTGAATGGGCTTTGCTGCCTCAGATCGTGATCGCCACCGGCGCGTCGCTGTCGCATGCTCTGGTCTTGGCAGAGACACTCAAGGCCAATGAGGCAGAG
Organism: Cognatishimia sp.; assembly: GCA_013215215.1. Taxonomy (GTDB): domain Bacteria; phylum Pseudomonadota; class Alphaproteobacteria; order Rhodobacterales; family Rhodobacteraceae; genus Cognatishimia. The sequence continues at coordinate 5,891 of JABSOU010000098.1, forward strand.
ATCCAAGCGGTGCTCGCGGCGAATGACGGCGTGATGGCAGAGCAGGTTAGCTTTATGTTGGCCCAACATATGCCACGTCCAGAGGCGCAGGCTTTGGTGAAGGATGCCGCGAAAACCGGCAAGCCCCTGCGTGAGGCGCTGCCTGAACTTTGCGCTCAGGATCTGGACTGGGATGATTTGTTTGATCCGCAGAAATCCGTCGCACCTTGTCGCGAGATTGCCGAGGCGATCTTCGCTGCACGTTAAGCGCTCAACAAAAAACGCTCCCTCGGGAGCGTTTTCTTTTTCTTTACCTTTGTCTGAAACCTTAGCGGCCCCAGGTGCGGAGCGGTCCGCAATCCACATGCACAAAGTTGGACCCGGAATACCGGCCAACACCACCCGCGCGGCAGGCAGCAGCAGCTCGGGCCAATTGGCTCACGGAGCGATCGGCAAGGCGCAGATCGGCGGCTTGGCCTTTCATGTGCAAAGAGTTTTTTGCAACGCCGCGCGAATTGCGACGCAGCATGGCGTTGGTCTGTGGGCTGCGGTAGCCTGAGAGCAACATGAAAGGTTCGTTGGTGTCGGTCAGGCGCAGGGACGCCGCCATGATGTCGACGGTGCGCGTGTCGATTTTGATCACGCCATTGGTGCGCCAGTCGCGCATGAATTTGTTGATCTCATCGACGGCGTCTTTGATGTATTTGCCTTCGATCCAATAGATCGTGTCGATGCTTTCACCGGTGCGGCCGGAGTACATTTTCAATCGACGGATATCGCCTGCGCCACGCAGGAATCCGGATGCATTTGTGAAAGTTGGTGCTGCTGCAATCGTGGTTGCTGCGAAGGCGCGCAGAAGCCCGCGCCGTGTCATGCCCTGAGAGCTATCGGTCAACATATGATGCGCCTGTCCCGTCGCTTTCTTAACTCGCGCCGCCGCGCGATCATTAAATTTATCCCCAGATGCGCCATAGTTATAACGCAACTCGATTCGTTTACCAAGGTTTCATTTTGGAAAAACAGTGTGATCTCGGGGCTTTGGGCGAAAATTTGCGCAAAACCGTCCCATTGTTTCCGCACGGTTAACAGTTGCCGCTTTCAGGCCACACATTGTGACCTTTGCGCTGAAAACCCCATTCGAATGTCAAGATGAGGTAAATGTGAATGGACAATTCTCCCTGACAGCCTCACTAAATTAAGAGACACATGTGCATGTTCTGGGGTAGTTAGCGATGTATTTCTTGCGTCTTTTGTCAAATGTGGTGGCCTTGGCTTTGGTTTGGGCTCTGTCCACATCTGGTGTTTCAGCAAAAAGCGACACACAAGTTACTGCGTTTATGCAAGCCGTCGCTGAGGCGGCCTCGGCTGACAAAGACATCGCGGCTTACTACCGAAGCGTCGAGTTTCAACCGCTCTGGACCGGCAAGGGAAAAGAGTTCCGCGATCGCCGTCGCGCACTGTTTGATGCGCTGGAACGCTCGGATGAACATGGTCTTGTTCCGGCACATTACGATATTGCCGGACTAAAAGCACAAATTCGCAGCGCGCGCACAAAAAGAGACCTCGGATTGGTCGAAGTTAAGATTTCCGAGACGTTTTTGGACTATGCGCGGGATATTCAGACCGGAATTTTAACGCCATCGCGGATTGATGATGGTCTGGTGCGCAAAGTTCCTTACCGCAATCGCGAAGCCAATCTTGCGAATTTCCAAGAGAGCGATCCGGAGAAATTCATCAAAACACTGGCGCCAAATACGCCTGAATATGCCCGCCTTCGCAAAGAGAAACTTTTGCTGGAACGTCAGCTTGGCCGAGGTGGCTGGGGCGCTCCGATCCGTGCCAAGAAACTGGAGCCCGGTGATCAGGGCAACGCGGTGGTGCAGCTGCGCGATCGTCTGATCCGCATGGGGTATCTGTCGCGCCGTGTCTCTACCCAGTTTGATGCAGATGTTCAGAAGGCCGTTCAGGACTTCCAAGAGGCTCATGGGTTGACCGCGGACGGCGTTGCTGGCCCGTCGACGATTGCAGAGCTGAACGTGCCGGCGCAGGAACGTCTGAAATCCATCATGGTCGCCATGGAGCGCGAGCGCTGGACCAATATGCCCAAAGGCGAGCGTCACGTGATGGTAAACCTGACCGATTTCTCGGCCAAGATCATCGACAACGGCAAGATCACTTTTGAAAGCCGCACGGTCGTGGGGCACCGCGACACAGATCGCCGCAGCCCAGAGTTTTCCGACATTATGGAGCATATGGTCATCAACCCGACCTGGAATGTGCCACGTTCGATTGCGACCAAGGAATATCTGCCGATGCTCAAGGCGAACCCGAACGCGGTCAGCCATCTGACGCTCTACGATGGGCGCGGCCAGGTCGTGAACCGCGGCGCGGTGAATTTCTCGCAGTATTCGGCCAAGACCTTCCCGTTTGATATCAAACAGGCGCCCAGCAACAGCAATGCGTTGGGTCTGGTGAAGTTCATGTTCCCGAACCGCCACAACATCTATCTGCATGACACACCGGCGAAGAGCCTCTTCTCTCGTGAAGTGCGTGCCTATAGCCACGGCTGTATTCGTCTACATAAGCCGTTTGAGTTCGCCTATACTTTGCTTGCGAAACAAAGCTCTAACCCGAAGGGCTTGTTCCATGACACTTTGGACACAGGTCGTGAAACGCAGATCGATCTGGTGAAACAAGTGCCTGTGCACATCATGTACCGCACCGCTTTCACCGAGGCGAAAGGCCATATGCAGTATCGCCGTGACATCTATGGACGTGATGCCAAGATCTGGCGCGCTCTGGAGAATGAAGGGGTGGCTTTGCCAGCAGTTCGCGGCTAAACCTGCCCCAGAAGATCTGGGGGCCGCATGACATCTTATAGCGTCAAAGACATCGCAAAAGCCGTTGGGGCCGAGGCGGTTGGGGCCGTTGAGTTGGTCCTGACGGGTGTGGCTGAGCCTCAGGATGCGGGCGCGGGTGATCTGGCGCTGGCGATGAAGCCGAAATTTGCAGAAAACCTAAGCCAAGGTGCTGCCAAAGTGGCGATGCTTTGGCCCGGTGCGGATTGGCAAGCCCTTGGACTTGAGGCGGCGATCCTGCCGGATCGCGGGCGTTTCGCTATGGCGTCTGTAACCGAGATGTATGATCTGGGGCATGGTTTTCATCAGGGTATTCACCCGAGCGCGTTCGTGAGTCCTGAGGCGAAACTCGGTGCTGATGTTTCCGTCGGACCGCTGTCCGTGATCGAGGCCGGTGCCGTGATCGGCGATGGCTCGGTCATCGGGCCTCTGTGTTACATTGGTATGGATGCGCAGATCGGAGCGAATGCCTTCCTGCGCGACCATGTGACCATCGCGGCGCGGGTTAAGATCGGCGCGAATTTTGTCTGCCAGCCCGGCGCGCGGATCGGTGGCGACGGCTTCTCCTTTGTGACGCCCGAGAAAAATCAGGTTGAAGATGCGCGCGAGGCCTTGGGGCAGTCCTCGGTGGAAAGCCGCCAATCCTGGGCCCGTATCCATTCGATTGGCTCGGTCACCATTGGTGATGACGTCGAAATCGGCGCGAATACCTGTATCGATCGCGGCACCATCCGCGACACGATCATCGGCAATAGCACCAAGCTCGATAACCTCGTGCAGGTTGGCCACAACGTGGTCGTTGGCGACGACTGTTTGCTCTGCGGCATGGTCGGAATCGCCGGATCGTCACAGATCGGTAACAATGTGGTCCTAGGAGGTCAGACGGGCGTCGGGGATAACCTGACAATCGGTGACGCAGTGATCACGGGGGCAGGGACTATGGTTCTGGCAAATGTGCCAAAAGGGCGCTTTATGCTGGGCTATCCTGCTATGAAAATGGAAAGCCAGGTCGAAGCCTATAAGGGGCTGCGCCGCCTGCCGCGCCTTTTCGCTGACGTCGCGAATTTGAAGAAAGCGGTTTCAAAACCTGCGGACAGTGACTAAATCACTGCTCAGGCAAGAGAGAGGATTTGGCATGAGCGTCAAGGAAAAGGTAATCGAGATCATCGCAGAACAAGCGGTTCTGGAGGTTTCCGATGTCACACCTGACAGCACGCTAGAGGATCTGGGCATCGACAGCCTTGGCCTGGTCGAGAGCATTTTCGCGATCGAAGAGGCCTTTGATATCTCGGTCCCATTTAATGCGAATGAGCCAAACGAGAGCGATTTTGATATTTCAAACGTCGCCTCTATTATTTCTGGCATCGAAAAACTGGTGTCAGAACAGGCCTAAGGCCGACGAAACGAAGTGAAAGACCCACAATGAAACGCGTCGTTATTACCGGGGCAGGGACGATCAACGCCCTTGGCCACAATGTTGCACAAACTCTGGATGCGATGCGCGAAGGGCGCTGTGGGATTGGCGCTTTGGAAATGCGGGACGTGGATCGTCTTGCGGTTAAGATCGGCGCTCAGGTGAAGGGGTTTGATCCTGAGGGTCTGTTCAACCGTCAACAGATGTCTCTGTTTGATCGTTTTACGCAGTTCACTCTGATTGCGGCGCGCGAGGCGATTGCCCAAGCGGGGCTTGAGTTTAGTGACGAACTCTCCGCCCGCTCTGGTGTTGTATTGGGCAATTCGGGTGGCGGCATGACCACGCTCGATGACAACTACCGCACGGTCTATGAGGACGGCAAAAACCGGGTGCATCCCTTCGTCGTGCCAAAGCTCATGAACAACGCAGCCGCGAGCCACGTGAGCATGGAGTTTAACCTCAAGGGGCCAAGTTTCACGGTCGCCTCGGCTTGCGCCAGCTCGAACCACGCGATGAGCACAGCCTTTCAGATGGTTCACGGCGGGCTTGCGCCAGTGATGATCACCGGCGGCTCGGAATCGATGCTCTGTTTTGGCGGCGTAAAGGCCTGGGAAGGCCTGCGCGTCATGTCTAAAGACGCCTGTCGCCCGTTTTCCGCCAACCGCAATGGCATGGTGCAGGGCGAGGGCGCTGGGATCTTCGTTTTCGAGGAATATGAACACGCCAAAGCACGCGGGGCCGAGATCCTGGCCGAAGTCGCGGGCTTTGCGATGACGTCGGATGCCAGCGATATCGTGATGCCCTCCAAACGCGGCGCGGCGCGGGCGATTTCGGGTGCGATGGCGGACGCAAAGATCGCTCCGGACACGGTGGGCTATATCAACGCTCATGGTACTGGCACGGCGGCCAACGACAAAACCGAATGCGCTGCGGTGGCGGATGTCTTTGGCCAGCACGCCAACAACCTGATGATCAGCTCGACAAAATCCATGCATGGCCACCTGATCGGCGGCACCGGCGCGGTCGAGCTTTTGGCTTGTATCATGGCTTTGAAGGACGGCGTCATTGCGCCGACCATCAACTACGAAGAGCCAGATCCTGAATGTGCGTTGGATGTGGTGCCCAATGAGGCGCGCGAGGCGAAGGTCGATGTGGCCTTGTCAAACGCCTTCGCCTTTGGCGGTCTGAACGCAGTTTTGGCGCTGCGTTCAGTGTAAGCTTATTGCAGTTTTGACATCGCCGTGTCGAAGGCTTTCGTGAAACCTTTCAAAGACATTTGAACCTGTACCAAACGGTCAGGCTGCGCGGCTGGAACGATCGAGATCGTGGCTGCTCCGCCAGCTTTATAGCTGTCTAGGTCTTCTTGGGTAAGCCCGACACGTGAGAGGCAGCCATTCGCGTTACAAAACGCGAAGGGGTAAACGCGAGGCAGGTTCTCATCCACGGCAATCGACAGTTGCGCGGTCAAAAGCGTTTCCAGTGGCGCGATCATATTGGCACCTGCCACCGCCTGGCCTTGTCCCGCGACCGGGAAGAGCGTCACAGCAACCGCTGGAGCACCATCCGCCTGAGTCAGCAATTGGAACAATTCGCAGGATTCGCGCTCGCCGTTTGAACGGCAGTTCAAAGTCCAGTCTCCGATGACTTCTTGCGTCACTGTTGGAGCCGCTGTTGTGCCCAAGCTCAGCCCTTGATCGCCTGTGGTTTCCTGTGCATTCGCAGAAGTTGCAGCGACAATCAGCAGGCTCGCCATTAAGGAGAATATGTTTTTCACGTTATTATCCTAAGATGTTTTATCTTCAGCGGGCATAGCACGACCCGTCCCTCCTGTCAGGGTTGAATTCCAGTTTGAGAACAATCCCAAGCGGCTTTTTGCTAATGGATAACCAGCTGAAACAATGCACAAAAAAGAAGAAGGGGGCCCGCAAGCCCCCTTCAATTCGTACACTCCCCGTCGGACTGGCCGACTTATTTATGAGCTGGACGCTACGTTTTATTTCTTTGCAGGTCAACAGGCTGTCTGGAAAAAGTGAACGCAGTTTATTCATTATCCTGAATATGGCGTAAAATGCTGCAACTGCGCAAAAATTCCCTCTGTGCAGGGACGGAAAGTTGCGATTTTATGCAGATGGCCTAGGGTTTATGGGCGGATTTTGGCGAGGGTGTTTCGTGGAGAGTGGTATCTTTATTGGCGGCGGTGGCGAAGGCTATGGCGAAAAACAATTTTTGAACCTCAAATATGCCAACAGACATGGCTTGATTGCCGGAGCCACAGGGACAGGTAAGACCGTAACACTACAGATCCTGGCCGAAGGTTTTGCCAACTCGGGCGTGCCTGTCTTTCTCTCTGACGTCAAAGGAGACTTGTCCGGCTTGGCGCAAGCCGGCAGCGAGGGCTTTAAGCTACATGAGGCCTTTACATCGCGGGCGCAGACCATTGGATTTGAGGATTACAGCTATTACGCCTGTCCGGTGACCTTCTGGGATCTCTTTGGTGATCAGGGCCATCCCGTTCGTACCACTGTTGCTGAAATGGGCCCCCTGTTGGTCAGCCGCCTTTTGGAACTCTCTGAGGCTCAAGAGGGTATTTTGAACATTGCCTTCCGTCTGGCAGATGAAGAGGGGCTACCTCTGTTGGATCTAAAGGATCTGCAGGCTTTGCTGGTCTGGGTCGGGGAAAACCGCGCAGACCTTGCGCTGCGCTACGGTAATATCTCGGTTCAGTCGATTGGAGCGATTCAGCGGCGCTTGATGGTGTTGGAAAATCAAGGGGCGACGCAGTTCTTTGGTGAACCTGCGCTTGAGCTGTCTGACATCATGCGGACCGATACGGACGGCAAGGGGATGATCAATATTCTGGCCGCCGACAAGCTGACGGCCTCGCCGCGGCTCTATGCGACCTTCCTGTTGTGGCTCTTGTCCGAACTTTTTGAGGAGCTGCCCGAGGTTGGTGACCCTGACAAACCAAAGCTCGTGTTCTTCTTTGACGAGGCGCATCTGCTGTTTGAGGACGCGCCCAAAGCCTTGGTGGATAAGGTCGAGCAGGTGGCACGATTGATCCGATCCAAGGGCGTCGGGGTCTATTTTATTACCCAGAACCCTGCGGACGTCCCTGAGGACATCCTCGGTCAACTCGGCAATCGCGTGCAGCACGCTTTGCGGGCCTTCACCGCGCGGGATCGCAAGAACTTGCGACTGGCAGCCGAGACCTATCGCGACAACCGTCGGTTTTCGACGGAAGAGGCCATTAAAGAAGTCGGCGTCGGCGAGGCCGTGACCTCGATGCTGATGAAAAAGGGCGTGCCAGGCGTCGTGGAGCGGACTTTGATCCGGCCACCGTCTTCGAAACTCGGGCCGTTGGACAAAGCGACACGCAAAGCGCTTATTGCTGGCTCTGATCTGGCTGCGAAATATGAAACCACGTTGGACAGAAAG
>JABSOU010000099.1 GCA_013215215.1 Cognatishimia sp.
TGGCGCGCGCTGCAGGCGGTTCTGCCAGCGGCAACCGACTTCCCTTACACCGTGCGTGTTGTCTCTGAGATCACCGAATCCAACGGCTCCTCCTCTATGGCGTCCGTTTGTGGTGGCTCTCTGTCCATGATGGATGCAGGCGTGCCGCTGAAATCCGCAGTTGCGGGTGTGGCGATGGGTCTGATCCTTGAGGATGATGGCTCTTATGCGATCCTGACCGACATCCTGGGTGACGAAGACCACCTGGGTGACATGGACTTCAAAGTGGCGGGTACCGAGAACGGCATCACGTCCCTGCAGATGGACATCAAAGTCGCAGGCATCACACCTGAGATCATGGAAAAAGCGTTGGCCCAAGCGAAAGACGGCCGGATGCACATCCTGGGCGAGATGAACAAAGCGCTGTCTGGCGCCTCTGACTTCTCGGTTCACGCACCTCGCATCGAGACCATGAACATCCCAACCGACAAGATCCGTGAAGTGATCGGTTCTGGCGGTAAGGTGATCCGCGAGATCGTTGAGGTATCCGGCGCGAAAGTCGACATCAACGACGACGGTGTGATCAAGATCGCGTCTCCAAACGGTGAGTCGATCCAAAAAGCCTACGACATGATCCACTCGATCGTGGCAGAGCCAGAAGAAGGCCAGATCTATAACGGCAAAGTCGTTAAGATCGTCGACTTCGGTGCCTTCGTGAACTTCTTTGGCAAGCGCGACGGCCTGGTGCACGTCTCCCAGATCGAGAACCGCCGCCTGAACCACCCGTCTGACGTTCTGAAAGAAGGTCAGGAAGTTAAGGTCAAACTGCTTGGCTTTGACGACCGTGGCAAGGTTCGCCTGTCGATGAAAGTCGTCGACCAGGATACCGGCGAAGAGATCAAGCCTGAGCCGAAAAAGGAAAAGGCTGAGGACTAAGGTTCACTTGGAACGAAAAGAAAAGCCCCGCGAAATGCGGGGCTTTTTTTGTTAGACTTTGGTCTGCTTACTCAGGCGCTTTCGTCTTGCGCAAGTAAGGGAAAATCGTCTCAAACTCACCAAACTTGGCAGTCGCATCCTCATTGGACACGGTCGGCGGAATGATCACATCCTCACCCGGCACCCAGTTTGCAGGCGTCGCCACGCCTTTGGATGACATCTGCAAACCATCCAGCGCCCGCAGGATCTCGGCAAAGTTCCGACCCACAGTCATCGGATAGGTCATGGACAGCTTCAGCTGTTTGTCCGGCCCAATTATGAACACAGAGCGCACGGTCGCGCTATCGGCAGGTGTCCGGCCATCCGGCAGATAGGCCTCGGCTGGCAACATGTCAAAGAGCTTAGAGACCTTCAGACCCGCGTCCGCAATAATCGGGAAACCGGCGGGCGCATTGCCATAACGCGCAATGTCTTCTTTCCATTTCTTGTGTTCGTCTACGCCATCGACGGACACACCAATCACCTTGGTGCCCCGTGCGGCCCATTCGTCGGCCAACTGTGCAACGGCGGAAAACTCGGTCGTGCAGACCGGCGTGAAGTCCTTTGGATGGGAAAACAGGATCGCCCAGCTGTCGCCAATCCAATCGTGGAACGAAATCTCGCCCTGATCTGTATCGGCGGTGAAATCGGGAACAACATCGTTAATTCTGAGAGCCATGGGGCATCCTCCAAAAGAGACCTAGTTACGTCGCGTTTCTGACATTGAGACTCGCGATGTGCAGATAGATATTTCTACACTCCAAAAGTGGCAATCTTATCTGAGAGTTCAACCCAATGCTTGCAAAACGCCAATTCTATATCAACGGATCCTGGGTGGATCCTGTCGCGGCCAAAGATCTGAGCGTGATCAACCCCAGCACCGAGGAACCCTGCGCGGTGATTTCGCTGGGCGATCAGGCCGATACGGACGCCGCGGTTGCTGCGGCGCGCGCAGCTTTCCCGGCCTGGGCAGCGACCCCGATGGAGGACCGCATCGCGCTGATCCGCAAGTTCTATGACATCTACAACGCGCGGCAGGCCGAGATGGGAGACGCCATCAGCCAGGAAATGGGCGCGCCGATTGACATGGCCACGAACTCTCAGTGGGGCTGCGGGCCTTGGCATATGGACGGCTTCTTTGAGGCGTTAGACAATTTTGAGGTCGAACGCCCCTATCGCAACGAGCGCATCCACATGGAACCCATCGGCGTTTGTGGGATGATCACGCCTTGGAACTGGCCGATGAATCAGGTCGTGCTCAAGGTGATCCCAGCTTTGGCGGTCGGCTGTACCATCGTTTTAAAACCTTCGGAAATCGCGCCGCTGTCGGGCCTGTTGTTTGCCGAGATGATGGATGAGGCTGGCTTTCCGGCAGGCGTCTTCAACCTGGTGAATGGCGACGGCATGGGCGTGGGAAGCCAGCTTTCAACGCATCCAGACGTAGATATGATCAGCTTTACCGGCTCCACGCGCGCGGGCATCGCGATTTCCAAAGCCGCAGCCGACAGCCTAAAGCGCGTAAGTCTGGAGCTTGGCGGCAAAGGCGCGAATATCGTCTTTGCGGATGCGTCAGAGAAAGCCGTGCGCAATGGCGTGCTGCACTGCATGAACAACTCCGGCCAATCCTGCAACGCCCCAACCCGCATGATGGTGGAACGCAGCTACTACGCCGAAGCGCTCGAGATCGCCAAAGCCACAGCCGAGAAGGTCTCTGTAGATCTTGCGTCAAAGCCCGGGCGTCACATTGGCCCGGTCGTCTCAGAAGCTCAGTTCAACAAGATCCAGGGGTTGATCGAGACAGGCATTAAGGAAGGCGCAACGCTGCTCTCTGGCGGTCTTGGCCGTCCTGAAGGCCTGAACAAAGGCTATTTCGTCCGGCCCACAGTGTTTGCCGACGTAACGCCTGACATGACGATCTATCGTGAAGAAATCTTCGGCCCCGTGCTCGCGATCACGCCGTTTGATTCAGAGGCTGACGCCATCGAAATGGCCAACGATACGGTCTATGGTCTGACCAACTACATCCAAACCGAAGACGATGAAAAACGTCTTCGTGTGGCACGCTCCGTGCGCTCTGGCATGGTCGAAACCAACTCGGTCGGGTTTGGCCATGGCATCCCTTTTGGTGGCATGAAACAATCCGGCAATGGCCGTGAGGGTGGCCCTTGGGGGCTGGAAGAGTTCTGCGAGGTCAAAGTGATCTCGGGATGTGCGTTCTAAACTGCACCCAAGGGATCTGAGTATTTTTGGCAAGATGAAACCGGCTTTTCTCTTGCCAGAAATATCCTGGGGGAAAGCCCGCAAGGGCTGACGGGCCGCGCCCCTAGAACGGCGCCTTGGCGCGAAAACTCATGCCTTTGCCACTTTCAGGGTGGTTCAGGCGCAACTCTTCGGAGTGCAACATGAGGCGGGGATAGTCGAGATCCGCACCTTTGGCATAGAGTGGATCTCCAAGGATCACATGGCCGAGCGCCAGCATATGGACGCGCAGTTGATGGCTTCGACCCGTTTTAGGGGATAGGCGCACGCGGGTTTCTCCGCCTCCGACCTTCAGCACACGCCAGTCGGTCACGGCGGGCTTGCCGGTTTCGTGACAGACTTTTTGCAGAGGACGGTTTGGCCAATCCACGATCAGTGGCAGATTAACGGTTCCTGTTTTCTCAGCAATCTCACCAGACACGCGCGCTATATAGGTTTTCTTGGTGCTGCGTTTCTCAAACTGCATCGAAAGATTGCGTTGCGCGTGGGCCGTCAGGGCAAAGACCATGACGCCAGACGTGTCGCGATCCAGACGATGCACCAAAAGCGCATCGGGAAAGGCAGCCTGTACGCGTGAGATCAGACAATCTGCCAGATGGTCCCCGCGCCCTTGCACGGACAAAAGCCCCGAGGGTTTGTTCACCACAATGATATGGCCGTCCTCATGCAGGACATCCAGCGGATCCATCGGTGGATTATAGGGCGTGATTTCTACCATGCCCGCTCTCTACGCGGATGGTGGGACGGCCTCAACCCTTGCGCATCTCGCGGATCATCGAGGTGGTATAGATGATCAAAGCCAACCAGATCAGCGGAAAGGCAATCATACGGCCAGTGTCGATGGTCTCTCCAAAGACAAAGACGGCGACAATAAAGATCATCGAGGGCGCGATGTATTGGAGAATGGCAATGGTACTCAGGCGCAAGAGCTTGGCGCCATTGGCATAGACGATCAGTGGCACCGCCGTGACAACGCCGCAGCCGATCAACAGCCAGGTGTTGCTGACGTCAGTCAGAAAATATCCCTGCCCCGTTGAATATAGATAAGCCACATAGGGGATCGCCGGGATCGAGAGGATCACAACCTCGAGCATGAATCCCTGGTTTGGCCCAATCGGCAGGGATTTTTTGCAATAGGCGTAAAATCCCCAAGTCAGCATCAGGCTGATCGGGATCCAGGGCGGGCGCGAGGCGGTCACGAAAAGCACCAGCACGGCAAGGCCAGCCAGACCGATGGCCACGGTTTGCGCGCGCGTTGGGCGCTCTCGCAGCAAGATCGCGCCCAATAGGACCGAGAACAGTGGATTGATGTAATACCCAAGCGCTGAGTCCACCGCGCGATCCGTTGCAATCGAATAGACATAAATTGCCCAGTTCACCGAAATCAGCGCGGCCGTCAGCGCGCCAAGCGCCAAGGTTTTCGGAGACGTCAAAGCCTCTCGCAGCGCATCGGTGCGGCGCAGGATCACCAGCAATAGACCGGCAATTGGCACAGACCAGATGATCCGATGGGCGACCACTTCGACCGACGGAATATGCGCCACGAGCTTCATGTAGAGTGGCAGGAACCCCCACATGAAATAAGCCGAAACCGCAAAACCCAGACCTTGCGGGGTGTCTTTGTTCGTGACTGTCGCGCTTTGAGCCATGTCGCTCCTCCGGCGGGTATTAGCGCAGGTCTGGGCGGTTATGGAAAGCGCTCGGTTGATGAAATTTTGTGATCTCCGCGACGGAATTTCGTGATGGGTCCGTATCACTCCTGAGCAGACCAAGGAGGACATCATGCGCACTCTCGTTTACGCCGTTATCTTCGTCGCCGGAGGACTCAGCCTCGCCAGTGCGGCCATCCCGAATGCAGAACGCGGAAACCGGCCAACCGATTTGATCGCGGCCGACCTCAACATCCCCGAGGAGGTCTTTGTGCAGTGTTTCGCCGACGTGCAGCCCGCCAAGGACAAGAACCCAAGCGGGGAACGGCAGCGCATGAACAAAGCCCTGCTGCTGCCTTGCCTACAGGCGGAAAATCCCGAGATCACCAACCGGATGCTGGATCAGGTCATGGACCGCTACCGCCCCGAAGGACCGATGAATCACTAGGGCCGCTAGACCTTCACGCGCTCGGATTTCGGATCATACATGGGCTTCAAAGAGGCCTCAGCGCGCACCTTGGTGCCCATGACATCGATCTCATAGGTCGAGGCCAGAACGTCGGCGGCTTTCTCGCCTTCGCAGGGCACATAGCCCATGCCGATGGCACCACCGAGAGTATGACCATAGTTACCGGAACTGACATAACCCACATATTCGCCGTCACGGATGATCGGCTCGTTGTGGAAGAGTAGCGGCTCTGGATCGGTCAATTTGAATTGCAGCAAACGCGCCTTGGGACCGAATTCCTTGCGATGCACAACTGCCTCGCGCCCGATGAAGTCGCTGCCTTTGTCAACTTTCACGGCAAAGCCCAGTCCTGCATCGACCACGTGATCCTCGCAGGTGATGTCGTGGCCAAAGTGACGGAAGCCCTTCTCGATCCGGCAGCTGTCCATCATATGCATGCCGCAAAGTTTGAGGCCCATATCCTGCCCAGCTTCAAAGAGCGTCTCAAAGACATGGCCTGCCTGATCAGCGCTCGCATAGATCTCCCAGCCGAGCTCGCCGACATAGGTCACACGGTGTGCGCGGGCGAGGCCCATGCCGATCTCGATCTCTTGGGCGGTGCCGAAGGGGTTAACCGCGTTTGAGAAATCATTGGGCGAGACTTTTTCAAGCAGCTTGCGCGCGTTTGGCCCCATGACGGCCAAGACGCCTTCGCCGGCGGTGACGTCGGTAAGCACGACGTTGAAGTCGCCCTTATGGCGCATCATCCAGGTCTGATCTGCCAGACGTGTGGCCGCTGGGGTCACGACGATATAGGCGGTTTCCGAGAGGCGCGTGACGGTGACGTCAGCCTCGATTCCTCCGGTGTGATTCAGGAACTGTGTGTAGACGATTTTGCCCAGAGGCACGTCATAATCGCCGCCGCCAATGTAGTTCATGAAGGCCATGGCATCCGGCCCTTCGACGCGGATTTTACCGAAAGACGACATGTCATACATGCCGACATTCTCGCGCACGGCGCGGTGTTCGGCGGCAGAGTTTTCAAACCAGTTCTGGCGTTTCCAGCTGTATTGGTATTCGCGTTCCTGACCCGGATTTGCGAACCAATTGGCGCGCTCCCAACCCGCGAGTTCTCCCATAACGGCCCCATGCGCCATCAGATGATGGTGGAACGGCGTGCGACGTACCCCACGCGCGGTCTCTTTCTGGCGATAGGGGAAGTGGTCGGCATAAAGCAGGCCCAACGTCTCTTTGGAGCGTTCAAAGAGGTATTTTTTGTTGCCTTGGAAAGGCTGCATGCGGCTGATGTCCACATCGCCCAGATCAAAGGGTTTCGCGCCTGTGTCCATCCATTCCGCTAGCGCCATGCCCGCGCCGCCAGCGGATTGAATGCCGATAGAATTGAAACCGGCTGCGACCCAGACGTTGTCCATCTCTGGCGCGAGCCCGAGGTGGTAGGCGTCATCTGGCGTAAAGCTCTCGGGGCCGTTGAAGAAGGTGTGGATGCCTGCCTCAGCCAGCATCGGCATGCGGTTGACGGCGTTCTCAAGGATCGGCTCGAAATGATCGAAATCCTCGGGCAGCTGGTCAAACTCGAAGCTGTCCGGGATGCCGTCCATGGCCCAGGGTTTGGCATTGGGTTCAAAGGCGCCGAGCAGCATCTTGCCCGCGTCTTCTTTGTAATACGCGCATTCATCCGGCACGCGCAGCACGGGAAGCTGGGTGAGGCCTTCGATGGCTTCGGTCACGATATAGAAGTGCTCACAGGCGTGCAGCGGGACGTTGACACCTGCTTTGCGACCGACTTCATGACCCCACATGCCAGCGCAGTTCACGATCATGTCGCATTCGATATGACCGCTGTCTTTGCCGTCGTCTGACACCCAGTCAACGCCCGTGACATTGCGGCCGGATTTCACGATCTCGGTAACCTTGATGCGTTCCTTGACGATGCCGCCGCGTTGTCGCGCGCCTTTGGCCAGCGCCAAAGCGATGTTCGCCGGATCCCCTTGCCCATCAAGCGGTAGATAGACCGCGCCTTTCACGTCTTCGAGGTTCAGATGCGGATACATCTCGGCGACGCGTTCGTTGCTGATCTCTTCGACCTCAACGCCAAAAGCGCGCGCCATAGCTGCCTGACGATAGATCTCTTCCTTGCGCTCCTCAGTGAGGGCCACGGTGATCGAGCCGACACGTTTAAAGCCAGTCGCAACGCCTGTTTCTTCTTCAAGCGACCCGTAGAGCTCCTGGGAATACTTCGCGAGCTTGGTCATATTTGCCGTCGCCCGTAGCTGCGCAATCAGTCCGGCGGCATGCCATGTTGTGCCTGACGTCAGCTGTTTGCGTTCCAAAAGGACCACATCATTCCACCCCTTTTTGGTCAGGTGATAGGCCACGGAACAACCGATAACGCCGCCACCGATAATGACGACACGGGCTTTGGTAGGGAGGTCAGCCATCTTAGGGTCTCCTGATTGAACTCGTCACGGATTAGCAGGGTTGCTGGCCGCGAAATCTTTCGTTTCCGTCAAATTTGACGTGTTTTTGCAAGTGTCGGTCTGAACCCGTTTGCGCACTTGATTGGGCGTCACGCCAAAAACCTTTTTGTAGCGGTTGGAAAATCCGCTGCCAAAGCCGCAGGCCACGCCGATATCTGTGACGCTCATGGTTGTGTTGACCAAGAGGTTGTTCGCGCGATGCAGGCGGATTTTGCGGTAGAACGCACTCGGTGAAGTGCCGACATGGGATTTGAATTTCCGCTCAAGCGCGCGAGGGGACGTGCCGATATTGTCGTTGATCTCGGCAATGGACAGAGGGTCGTCGATATGTTGGTGCATCAGCGCGATGCTTTGGTCGAGCTCAAAATCACCGGTCGCACGCGAGACGCTTTCCTGACCCGGCTGCAAGGTGCCAAAGCCGCGCACGGATTCATGCAGCATGATATTGGCAACGTTGATTTGCACAGCCTTCCCCAAGAGATCCCCGATCAAAACCAGCATGACGTCGACGGTCGCCCCCATACCGGCGCAGGTGACAATGGCACCGTCATCAACCGCCAACGCGTTCTCGCTTTCGAACGTGCCGTATTTCTCCCAAAAGAGATTTGCGTTTTCCCAATGGGTTGCGCGTTGGGACAGGCTGTTATCCCGCGCGATGAACTGTGCGGCGGCCTCAGCCAGAAGATACACTTTGGCGCCGCGGCTTACGTAAGAGCGAACGACTGACGACGGAGCCAGGTCGCAGCTTTCGGCGTTCGCGTTGCCCAAGACGAAGAGAAAGTCGGCCGTCGGAGTCGCTGGCACCTCTTGGGTTTCAACAGAAATCTCACTCGGGTTTCTCCGCGTGCCGCCGCCAATGGAGCGATGCGTCCAAGAGAAATGCTGCGTCGCCAAGGTCCGGTTGGTGATCCGCAAAATATCCGTTACGGCCGCCAGCTCTGACAGCACAAAGCCATCACTGAGCAGGACATCAACATGCCAGGTATTTTGCTTCACCGCCTCAGCCATGGGGGAACCTTTTGGCGACCTCGGCGATATGCGCGGGTCCCACTTCGCAGCACCCGCCGATGATCGTCGCGCCCATTTCGACCCAGCGCTCCGTGAAGTCGGCATAGGCCGCAGGCGTCAGATCCTGACGCGCTTGCAAAAGGTCGACCGAGGTTTGCCCTGATGCAAACTCTTTGGTGATCTTGGTAAAGCCATTGGCATAGGCGCCGGTCGGGACGCCTTTGTTTGAAATCAAAGGTAACGCCTGACTGACGGCTTCGGGGATCGAACAATTGATCAAAACGGCGGCGGGCTCGTATGTTTCGGCGAGCTTTAGTATGCCATCAATTGGATCGCCGTTGCGGAACTTTGTGCCGTCTTCGTCATCGACAGAACAACATATCCAAACCGGTTTATCGCCCTGCGTTGCGCCCTTCAAAGCACCCTCGGCCTGATCCAGGCCAGACATGGTTTCGCACATGATCATGTCGACCATCGGTGCTTGCAACACCGCGATTTCCGCATAGAGCGCGGCGGCCTCATCGATGGGCGGGGCCATATCGGCGCGATAGGACCACCCGAGCGGACCGATAGAACCAGCAACTTTACCCGCGCCATGGGCGTCGCGCGCGGCGATGGCCGCATTGCAGGCGGCTTGGTGGAGCTCTTGGAAACGATGGTCGAGATCATGCTTTTCGAGACGATCATGCAAAAGCGCGTAGCTATTGGTGGTTGCAATATCAGCGCCAGCCGCAAAGTAATCCGCATGCACATCCGAAACGATCTGAGGATGATCGATCAGGATCTGGGTCCCAAACAGAGGCGTCGGCTCATCGGGTGAACGCGAGATGAGCTCCTGGCCCATGCCTCCGTCGAGGATCGTGATATCTGACATGTCGGTCTCCGGTTGTTGTCCGGGAGGGGGCGCTGCCCCCGGGCCTATGGCCCTCTCCCGGGATATTTATGGCAAGAGAAAGCCTAGGCCCGCAGTCGCTCGTTTGCGGGATCCCAGAGCGGTTCGTCTTTTTGCACAGTCGCTTTGTATTTTTGACCATAGATCTCGACTTCGAGCTCTGTGCCTGGCTCGGCGTGTTCAGGCTTGATCATGCCCAATGCGATGGAGGCATTCACTCGATAGCCCCATGCGCCAGAGGTGGTTTCGCCGATGATCTCGTCGCCTTTCCAGATGCAGGACATATAGGGCGCATCCGCGTCACCTGCCTCAACCACCAGCGTGACGAAGGTCTTTTTGACGCCTTGCTGTTTCTCGTTGAGGATCGCGGCTTTGCCGGGGAAGTCCTGAGGTTTATCGAGTTTGACGAAGCGACCAAGACCGCCTTCGAGCAGGGAGTAGTCGGTCGAAAGATCGCCTTTCCAAGCACGGTAGCCTTTTTCCAGACGTAGGGAATTCAGCGCGTACATGCCGAAGGGTTTTGCGCCCGCTTCAACAATGGCGTCATAGATCGCAGGCATATGTTCGTTCAGCGCATGAACCTCCCAGCCGAGTTCTCCGGCGAAGGAGACGCGGATGAGGTAAGCCGGTTGGCCCGCGACGGTGGCGGCTTGATGGGTTAGCCAGCCTGTTGAGAGGTCAGCATCGCTGAGGCCCGCGAGCACGTCACGAGAGGTTGGGCCAGTCACGATCAACGTATCGCGAGTTGTGGTCACGTCTTCGATGCTTGTGGTTGCGGGCATTGCGGCGCGCAGGATGTCTCGGTCGTGCCACTGAGCAGTAGCCGCAGTGATCATCAGGAACTCGTCCTCGCCCATGCGGATGCAGGACATTTCCGTCAGGATGCGGCCACGGTCGTCAGAGATATAGACGAGGTTCATGCGGCCAACTTTAGGCAGACCACCAGTCACAAGGCCCCGAAGTGCTTCGGCTGTGCCTTCGCCCTTGACCATAAAGCGCGAGAAGCCCGGCAGGTCGAGCACGCCGCAGCCGTCGCGGACCGCTTCGCATTCTTCTTTGACGCGCTGCTCCCATGGGCCAGACCGGCCCCAGGTGTGCGTTGCTTCCAGCGAGGTGTCATCGCCGTCTTTAGCGTACCAGTTCGCGCGCTCCCAGCCGTTATAGACACCCATCTGACCACCGGCCGCGATGATGCGGTCATGGACTGGCGAGAGTTTCTTGTCACGCGCCGCGGGCCACTCGTGGTGCGGATAATGCATGGCGTATTCGTTGCCGTAGACTTCCATGCCCTTTTGGTTGCAGTAATCCTGATCCGTGTAGTCGGTATAGCGACGTGGATCGACCGCCCACATATCCCATTCCGTAAAGCCATCGACGATCCATTCCGCCATGACTTTGCCTGCACCGCCGCCCTGCGCGATCCCAAATGTAAAGACGCAGGCCTCAAAGGCGTTGTCTACGCCCGGCATTGGGCCGATCAGAGGCAACCCGTCGGGGGCGTATGGAATTGGGCCATTGATCACACGGCTGACGCCAGAGGTCGCCATCAGCGGCACACGTTCCATCGCGTCGGTCACGATGTCTTCGATGCGGTCCAGATCGTCGGACCAGAGCTGGAAGCTGAAATCATCGGGCATCGGATCGCTCTCGTCCATCCACTCGCCCTTACAATTGGGTTCGTAGGGGCCGAGGTTATAGCCGTGTTTTTCCTGACGCAGATAGTAAGAGACATCCACGTCGCGCATCAAAGGCAGTTTCACGCCGCCGTTGGCTTTGGACCACGCTTCGACTTCGGGGATTTCTTCCGTCAGCAGATATTGGTGGCTCATGACCATCATCGGCACTGTGCGGCCGCCGTAAGGCAGGAACCATTCGCCGACGCGCTGTGCGTAGTACCCCGCCGCATTCACCACATAGTCACAATCAATGTCACCTTTTTCGGTGTGGACCGTCCACGTCTTGTCTGCATGTTGGGTCACGCCAGACGCCGGGCAGAAACGCACTATCTTTTGCCCCATGTCTCGCGCGCCTTTCGCAAGCGCCTGGGTCAGCTGAGCCGGGTCGATATCACCATCGGTCGGGTCATAAAGCACGCCTTTAAGGTCATGGGTCTCCATGAAAGGATAGCGCTCTTTGGTTTCTTCAGGCGTCCACATCTCCATTTGGATGCCTTGATAGCGACCCATAGAGCAAGCGCGCTCAAATTCCTGCATGCGCTCATCGGTGTGCGCTAGTCGGATCGAGCCAGACTGGTGGTAGTTCATTGGGTAGTCCACCTCTTCGCCCAGACGTGCGTAGAGTTCAGTGGAATAGCGCTGCATGTTCATGATCGCCCAAGACGTGGAGAACGTCGGAACGTTACCTGCCGCGTGCCATGTCGAGCCGGCCGTCAGTTCGTTCTTTTCGATAAGAACGCAGTCGGTCCAGCCCTTCTTCGCCAGATGATAGAGCGTAGAGCAGCCCACAACGCCGCCGCCAATAATCACCACGCGTGCTTTTTTGGGTAGATCTGCCATTTTGTTTTCCTCACCTATGACCGCCGCAGCGGAGTACTCAGTAGACAGGCGGCGCGATCACCCAGATCACCACCGCCGGTTCGTTATTTGGATTGTGCCAATCGTATTCTTCGCCACGGATGCGAAAGCTGTCGCCTGCTTCGACCGTGAACTCTCGCTCACCGATCCGCAGTTTCAGCCCACCAGACATCACGTAGCCAACTTCTTGGGTGGGGCGAGACGCGGGGCGTTCCATACGGCTTCCGGGTTCGAAAGTGGAATGCACGACCTCAAAGTCGTCCGTAAGATCGGGTGACAGCAATTCTTCGGTCAGGCCGACATCGCCCGAGCCCAGTTTCCGTCGAGCGCCAGCACGCACGATGTATCCGACATCTTCGGCAGGCACGTGTTTGTGCGCGAAGAGCATCGACATGGGCACATCGAGCGCTTTGGCGATGGCGCGTAGGTCCCCGATCGAGGGGTCTGACTTGTCGCGTTCAACTTGGCTCATCCAGCCAACGGATCGTCCAAGAGCGTCCGCGACCTCGACCAGTGTCAGCCCACGCGACTTGCGCAACGCACGCAAATCTGCGCCGAGCGTCTGAGGTGTCTGACTGCCTTGGTACATGGACCGGATTCCGTGAAATTTTCATCTAGAATTTCACCATGACTCGGATTCATGAAATTTCAAGAAAAATTTTCACGCGAAGGCGCGTTTCAGGGAACTTCGTTCAAAACCGACAGGGTTTATGTCGCGTTTGAAAAACTTGCTTTCAGGATCGCGGCCAATTGAGTGGCATCATCTTGGGTGAAGGCCGCGAGCTGATCGCTGTCGATGTCAAAAACCCCCAACAAGGTGCCCGCCTGATTCCAAACAGGAAGCACCAGCTCGGACTGTGTGGATGTGGCGCAGGCGATGTGGCCTTCAAAGGCGTTCACGTCGTCGACCAGCTGAACCTCTCCGGTGCGCGCCGCGGCCCCACAGACACCACGAGAAAAGGGAATGACCAGACAGCCATGGCCGCCTTGATACGGGCCAATCTTCAAAAGCTCCGGCGCGGTCACGCGGTAAAACCCGGTCCAGTCAAAACGATCATCCGCGTGATGTACTTCGCACGCGACGGTGGCCATCAAAGACACCACATCCGTCTCGCCTTCGGTCAGGGCAGCGATGGTGGCGGCAAGGTCGGTGTAGTTGACGCGCATGGGAGTCTCCTTTGATGCGCGCCCGTTGTCGTCATTTTCGTGGCATAGGTCAATCGGCCCCATCACGGGGATGGACAGTGGTCGCGAG
>JABSOU010000100.1 GCA_013215215.1 Cognatishimia sp.
AGCGTGTGATCAATCGCCTTGCCCAAAACGTCAGGTCGCAACACCATCCCCGCGCCACCGCCTGCTGGCGTGTCGTCGACGTTGCGATGTTTACCCTCGCCAAAGATCCGTAGGTCCGTGGTCTCAAGCTGCCATTTGCCATCCTTGAGCGCCCGGCCCGTCAGGCTCTCGCCCAGCACGCCCGGAAAGGCCCCAGGAAACAGAGTGATGATTTGCGCGGCCCAGATATTATGCAGCTTTGGCGCTTGGGTCATCAACTCGCGCGGCTTCAGCGACGCGCTCATGGATTTGCGCCCATGCGATTTGGTCAGGTTACCCTTGCCCCCATGCGAGAGCATGCCATGGGATTTGGATCCAGCGGATTTCGGTGTGTCACTCATGTCGCGCTTTTGGCGATTGAGCGCCTGAATTGCAAGCCTCTAGCCCTCTTGGCGTCGCGCCCGCCAATAGGCGCGGCGGGCTTGCAGTTTGGCTTGTTTCAGCTCCATCGGATCCAGATCCTGACGGTTCAGCGCCAGATAGGTCTCGGCCAGTTCCTCAGGCAATGTGCCATTGGCGATGCCCGTGGGATGCATCACATCGCGGTGCTCTGAAAGCTGTGGCAAATGGTCAATCGCAGCTTCAGCAGGGCCAAGCCTGAGGTCGCCGATGTCTTCGAGCCAGGCGCGATGGACGGGCACAGGGGCTATGGCCGCCGCGATCTCATCGGCGCAGGCGGCTAGATCACACTTCGCGGCGGGCGTGGTCATATAGGTCTCTAGGTCGCTCACCATAGGGCGGCTGCGCAGGTGTTGGCTGTAGCAGCTTTTGGCCCAGGGTTCGGTTTGCCGCAGGGTCAGAAGAACCGCGATGTCGTGATCCACAAACCCAGTTCTGGCCAGTTCTTCAATCAGGATCGACAGAGTTTTCGGGGCCGTGTCATAACGCGTCTTGCCGTGGCGACCGGGCATCGAGCCAGCGAGGTCTTCTTCGGTGATCAACAGATCGCGGGGGTCTTGAACGTCAAATTGGTCGAAAAAAGCTTGGATAGCTTCACGCAGAAGCTCTTCGGTTTCCTCATCGCTATTTCGCGCAAAAAGCCAGGCCGCAAGGCGCAGATCCTTGGTTTCATCTGGAGTATTGACGCGGACCCA
Source organism: Cognatishimia sp. (assembly GCA_013215215.1). Classification (GTDB taxonomy): domain Bacteria; phylum Pseudomonadota; class Alphaproteobacteria; order Rhodobacterales; family Rhodobacteraceae; genus Cognatishimia. The sequence goes on from JABSOU010000100.1 coordinate 1,134, forward strand.
ATCTGCGATCTTGCCCGCGTTCTTGCGCATCGTGGCCTGCAGCGACGACGTGCCCGTCTTGTGAAACCCCGCATGGATCAGCAGGCGCGGCATGGGGCTAAAACAACCCGTCCGGAGGATCCGCGATCAGGCGACCCGCGGCCATGTCGACCGTGGGGACGACGGCTTTGGTGAAGGGCAATAGCACGGTCGCCTTTAAACCCGGCCCATGGATCTCCAACAGATCATCCGCGCCATTGTTTTGCACCGACTTCACGTGACCGAGCGTCGTTCCACCGGTGTCGCGCACCTCTAGGCCAATGAGGTCGGTGTAATAGAACTCGTCTTCCTCAAGCTCCGGCAATCGATCCCGCGGCGCATAAAGCTGCGTGCCTTTTAGGGCGTCGGCCTCTTCTTTGGTGGTCACGCCCGATAGCCGCGCCGCCAGCCCGTTCTTGATCGACCGCGTGAGCACTAGGTCAAAAGACGTCCCGCCATCCTCCGTCGTCAGCGGCGCATAATCCGCAATCGCGTCGGCCTCTGCGGTAAAGCTCTTGAGGCGCACTTCGCCATGCACACCAAAGGCTCCGGCGATTGCTCCTACGCAGATGAGATCGGAAGGGGTGGTCATAAGGCGACGTCCGTTTTTGCTCTTAATTGGGTGATAGCGCGTTGAAGGGGCGGGGGCAAACATGGAGACATTGATTTCTTGCTTCGCCGACGTAGCTTGCTTTGAAGGAAGGTTGGCTTCGGCCATCACCCATGATTTTCAACAGAGAGGTTTTTGACATGCGGACAATGGCAGCCTTTGTCTTCCCCGGGTTTCAGACGCTGGATTTCTTTGGCCCTATGGAAATGCTGGCAGGCTTTTTTGATGAGATAGATTTGGTGACCGTGGGCATTGATACAAATGCTGTACCAAGCAGACACGGCCAGAAAATCTTACCAGATTGCGGGATCGGGGCGGGTGATATCTATGATTTGTTATTCGTCCCCGGTGGCGACGCCGCCTTGGATCTCGCGAAAGATCCCAAAGTCATGGACTGGCTGCGCGCCGTTTCAGGCAATGCCGAAAGGGTTATGGGTGTTTGCACCGGTACCGTCTTGCTTGGCATGGCGGGCGTGCTTGATGGCAAGCGGGCAACGACAAATAAGCTCGACTTCAAAGCAACCGTTCCTTTGGCGCCAAATGTCGATTGGGTGAAGCAAGCGCGTTGGGTTCAGGACGGCAAGTTCTTTACGTCTTCGGGGGTGTCGGCCGGGATGGACATGGCGCTGGCCGTGGCCGCGGATTTGTTTGGAATTGAGAAAGCGCGCGAAATGGCCGAGGGCTGCGAATATGTCTGGCAGGAAGATCCAGACAATGATCCTTTTGCGGCTGGCGCTGGGCTCGTTTGAGCTGAGGCCACTTGGGTTTGCAATAAGGTCACCTCACCTCAACCGGCAACGCCCTACGCCGATCTTCCCAACCCATCTGCTCAAGCTCTGGCGTATCAGACGCCTCCTGCGGAAACCCCACGCATAGATACGCCACCAAGGACCAATCCTTAGGCACATCCAGATCGTGGTTCAAACGAACCGGATCCAAAATCGACACCCAGCCCACGCCAAGCCCTTTGGCCCGTGCGGTCAGCCAAAAGAGGTTGATCGCGCCAACGACGGAATAGCGTCGCATCTCGGGCATGGTGCCCGCGCCAAGGCCGGCGCCTTTGTCCGTCGCCTCATCGCAATAGATCGCCAGTTGCACCGGGCTTTCCTGCATACCCGAGAGTTTCAGGCCCGCATAAAGCTTGGCCTTCTCGCCGGAATAACCCTTGAGCGCCTGATCATTGGCCTCTTTGAAATTCTCAAAAGCCGCCCTGCGCGCCGTGTCGCTTGCAACACGCACCACACGCCAAGGCTCTGAAAGACCCACCGACGGGGCCTTTAAAAACGCGTCGAGGCACTCCGTTAAGAGCGCCTCGTCCACAGGATCGGTTTTGAAATGGCGAACGTCGCGGCGCCATTTCAGCAGCCGGTCGAGTTCATCTTGGAACGCGTCAGAAAACGCCGCCATCTCTAGGCCCGTCTTACTCTTCTGCTGCGTCTTCAGCAGGTGCCGCTGCTGCTTCGGCTGCTTCCGCGGCTTTAGCTGCTTTTTCTTCGGCACGGTCTTGTGCTTTCTGACCTGGCTTACCTTTGTTCGGGTTGTTGCGCTCGGTCTTTGCGTTCACGCCAGCCGCTTCCAGGAAACGTGCGACACGGTCGGTGACTTGTGCGCCTTGGCCAACCCAGTACTGGATGCGTTCCAGGTCCATTTTCACGCGCTCTTCGCTGTCTTTTGGCAGCAGAGGGTTGTAGGTGCCGAGCTTCTCGATGAAGCGACCGTCGCGTGGCATGCGGGAGTCTGCCGCAACGATGCGATAGAAAGGACGCTTTTTAGAACCGCCGCGGGCGAGACGAATTTTCATGGCCATGTGAGTATCTCCTATGAATGGCTGTATCGGGGAAAGGCCCCGTTATTCCTGATGTTTCTTGTGATGTCTGATGACTTCCCCAATGATGAAATTGAGGAAAGCCTTGGCGAATTCGGGATCGAGCTCGGCCTCTTTCGCCAGGTTTTCGAGCCGTGCGATCTGCAGGCTTTCGCGCGCAGGGTCGGACGGTGGAAGGTCGTGTTCAGCCTTAAGCTTGCCCACGGCCTGCGTGTGTTTAAAGCGCTCGCCCAGCGTGTAGACGAGGATCGCGTCCAGACGGTCGATGGAATCGCGGTGCTCGGCGAGGATTTCAGCCGCACGTGCGGTGGCGTCAGTCATGCGTCAGCTCCTGTGGCTTGCGGTTGATTTGAGTATTTGGGGCAAGATGAAATCATTTCTTTTTCCCAAATCCAGAGAGCCCTGGCGGCAGAGCGCCACCGCCGAGGCCTGGCAGGCCGCCAGGCATGCCTTGGCCGAGGCCACCGGCACCGAGTTGTTTGGCCGCCGCTTCCAGCGCCTTGGGGTCCATGGCGGAGGGGTCCATACCTGCAGGTAGCTCTGGACCGCCTTTGCCGAACATGCCTTTCATGGCTTGTTTCAGCATGCCGCCCTTGCCCATCTTCTTCATCATGTCTGACATCTGACGCTGCATTTTCAGCAGTTTGTTGAGGTCCGAGACCTCCATGCCAGCGCCTTTGGCGATCCGCTTTTTGCGGGATGCCTGCAGAATCTGCGGGTTGGCACGTTCCTTTTTGGTCATGGATTGGATCAGAGCGATCTGCTGTTTCAGGATCTTGTCATCCATCCCAGCCGCCTGCGCCTGTTTTGCCATTTTGCCCATGCCGGGCATCATGCCCATGACGCCTTCCATGCCGCCCATCTTGAGCATCTGCTCGAGCTGCATTTTCAGGTCATTCATATTAAAGCGCCCCTTCTGGAAGCGCTTCATCATCTTTTCGGCTTGTTCCGCCTCGATGGTTTCCTGAGCCTTCTCGACGAGGGCAACAATGTCGCCCATGCCCAGAATGCGGCCTGCGATACGGTCCGGCTCGAAGGTTTCGAGCGCGTCCATCTTTTCGCCGAGGCCGACGTATTTGATTGGTTTGCCAGTGACCGCGCGCATGGACAAAGCCGCACCGCCGCGGCCGTCACCATCCATCCGGGTCAGCACAACGCCCGAGATGCCGATCTTGCCGTCAAACTCTTCGGCGACCTCAACGGCGACCTGACCGGTTAGGCCGTCAACGACCAGAAGCGTCTCGCGCGGGTTGACTGCGTCGCGGACGTCTTCGACCTCTTGCATGAGGGTCTGGTCAATCTGCAGACGGCCTGCTGTATCGAGCATATAGACGTCATAGCCACCCAAGGTCGCCTGTTGCTTGGCGCGTTTGGCGATCTGAACCGCGCTTTCGCCCTGAACGATAGGCAGGGTGTCTACGCCGATTTGTGTACCAAGGATCTCAAGCTGCTGCATCGCCGCCGGGCGGTAGATGTCAAGCGACGCCAAAAGCACGCGTTTGCCGTCTTTTTCCTTCAAGCGTTTGGCGAGCTTACCGGTGGTTGTCGTCTTACCGGAGCCCTGCAGACCGACCATTAGGATCGGGGCAGGTGGGTTGTCAATCTTCAGAGCGCCAGGATCTTCGGTGTCGCCCGCGAGCACATGCTTTAGCTCATCATGAACGATCTTAACGACCTGCTGGCCCGGCGTGACCGATTTGGTAACCGCTTGGCCAGTGGCCTTATCCTGAACCGCTTTGACGAAATCCCGCGCAACCGGCAGCGAGACGTCGGCTTCAAGCAGCGCAACCCGCACTTCGCGCAGGGCCGCCTTGACGTCGTCCTCAGACAGGGCGCCTTGCTTGGTAAGCCGATCAAAGACGCCGGAAAGGCGTTCGCTGAGATTTTCAAACATCGCTTTCGGCTCCTTTTCAGCCCGTCACGTTTCAATAAAGGCCGAGATAATCACGACCCGCCCATTCGCCAAGATGTTCCAAAGGCCCAATGCACGAATGCCCCCGTGGGCGAAACTCGCTGACGGGGGGCGATCCTGGCAAAGGCCTAGGACCGGAAGTTTTGACGGACTTCCGGAATTAAGCGGGTCTCTAAAGGAGTAGGGTATGGGAGTCAAGCGAGGCCAATTGTGGCGCAACCTGGGCGAATTGTGGCGAAAATTAGGCGGATTCTGGCGAAAATCTGGCGAATTGGACAGCTTTCGGAACAAATTGGTTAATAAACCCTTAAATGACCTCAATTCGATTGAGTTGCTGTTGTATTACTGTCGTAAAAGTAGATCATACAATCATAACGAGAAAAAAATCTGAGCAGACAATCGACCTAAAATGCCGCGCAAGACTTTGAAAACAAGCAGTAGTTTTAAACAGGGATTTGGCTGGGCGCCGGTTTACGTCGCTACAACCTTGATTGGTCTCCTAGTTGCAGGGGCGATCCTCTATTTTGTCGAGCAGCGAAATCGGACACAACATGAAGCTGAAATGCGTAGCAAGCTTCAGTATGAACTGAATGAAGCCGCTCTTGATTTGTCACTCATTTTTCAGCGGAACGCGGACACGATCCGCGCGGTCTCGGCGCTCATCTCGATTGAACCAGATATTTCCTTCGAACGTTTTTCGGAGTTTTCGCAAAAGATCTTTGTGGAGCATAATGACTTTGTCCAGATTTCGGCCGCACCGGACTTGGTTGTGGATCGGGTTTATCCGACAAACCAAAGCGACGGCCTATTGGGTCTCGACTATCGAGCGCCGGGTAATGACGAGTTGATGGCTCATGTCACCCGTGCGCGAAAAGCGCAGTCTGTTTTATTTGCCGGTCCGGTCGATCTGGAGAACGGAGATAAGGGCGTTGTGGCGCATAACGTTGTCTATCTGGATAACGCGGATAGCGATCCTGTGTTTTGGGGGCTGGTCAATCTGGTGATCGACTACCAAGAAGCGTTGCATGTTTTAGGCTTGGATGAAGCGCCCTACCGGCTCGCAATTCGCGGCAAGGACGCGCGCGGAAGTCACGGGGCGATCTTTTGGGGAGATCGGTCTGCCTTTGCCGCGGATCCGGTATTTGCGACTGTGAACCTTCCAGTAGGGTCATGGGTTATGGCTGCGGCTCCAGTTGGTGGCTGGCAGAATTACTCGGCAAGCATCACGCGCTTTTACGCTGTGGTAGGAGCAACGACTCTCGTCGTAATCCTGCTTCTTAGTGCAGCAACCCGTCTCATCCAAATGCGCATTCGCGCAGTTGCTCAGATGTCCAGCGCAATCAACTCGATCGAAGATGGCTTTGCGTATTACAACAGCGATGATCGTCTTGTCGCCTGTAACGACAAATACCGTGACTATCATGGTGGCGCATCGAAACTGTTTACGACGGGTACAAGATTTGAAGATATCCTCAGGTCGGGTGTGTCGCGCGGTCACTACGCCGAGGCGATTGGACAGGAAGAAGAATGGCTGCAGACGCGCCTTGCGCAACACAGAGCATCAGAAGGGGCGATTGATCAGAAGCTGGATGATGGCCGCTGGGTGCGGATGTCAGAATCGCGCACGCCGGATGGAGGCACTGTAGGTTTCCTTGTTGATATCACCGAGCTGATGAACGCCAAGGAAGAGGCGGAGCATGCCAACTTGGCAAAATCCGAATTCCTGGACGTAATGAGCCACGAATTGCGCACGCCTCTAACAGTTGTGTTGGGCGGCACACCTTTCCTTGTGAAACCCGAGCTCTTGCCCGCCACGCAAAAAGTCACGGCGCGCCTGGCGTCGATGGGCGATGACGGTGCGCCTCTTGCGAAAGAGGTCGACACGATGTTGGCTTCCTACAAAAGTCTTGCGGGCAAGGTCGAACGCTCTGCCCGCAGCCTTTTGACACTGATCAACGAGGTTTTGGATTATTCCAAGATCGAGGCCGGTCGCATGAAACTGTCGCGGGAAATGTCTTATTGCGACGAAATCATTGACGACGTGATTGAAGAGTATCGTGCTAAGGCTGCCGAAAAAGGGCTGACCATCGAAGGTGATGCGCCAGAACTGGCGATCTATGCGGATGAGCCACGTGTGCGCCAAGTTCTGGAAAACTTGGTGAGCAATGCGATCAAATTCACTGAAGTTGGCAGCGTGAAGGTTCAGGCTCAGACCTTTGGTGATTTTGCCCGATTCCGTGTGATCGACACCGGCATTGGCATTCCCGAAGATCGCGTCGATGGCATCTTTGAAAAGTTCTCTCAGGCGAATACGTCAGACCGGCGTCGGGCCGGGGGGACCGGGTTGGGCCTCGCGATCTCGAAGAAGTTCGTGGAAATGCATGGCGGCACTGTGGGTGTTACAAGCCGGGTGGGCGAAGGCAGCGAGTTCTCTTTCACTATTCCGAAACACGTGGTTCAAGAATCCCGCGCCATTCCAGAGCAGCGTGCAAAACCTGCGGCCTAAAGGCATAGTCGCCGCTTGAAATCCGCAACGCTTGCTGCCAGAGGTGGCGCTGAACGCGTCACTTCTAGGGAGCCAAAAGATGGATGCTTCGTCAGCCTTTCAGGACAGTTTGCCGGTCAGCTCTGACGCCTTGTTGGCGCTGTTTCAGGAGTGGGGCATCGACTATCGCCTGTTTCATCACGTGCCCTTGCGCACGGTTGCTGACGCCAAAGAGGTTGAGCGCGATATGATGGCCGAGGGGGAAACCGCCTTCCTGACGAAAAATCTCTACCTGCGGGATCGCAAAAAGCGCAACTATCTGGTGACGCTGGATCAGGATCGCGATGTAGATCTAAAGGCGCTGGGCAAGGCCTTGGGCGTGGGCGGTCTGTCGTTTGGCTCTGCGGATCGCCTTTTGGAAAACCTCGGCATTCGCCCGGGCGCCGTCAGCCCGCTCTCTATGATCAACGGAGCGAAAGCAGGCGTGACATTCATTCTGGATCAGGCAGCGCGCGACGCGGATGTTCTGTTTTTCCACCCGCTGGTCAACGATCGCACCGTCGCGATCACCCTGGCGGATCTTGAGGTGATCTTTGGCCATTACGGCGCAGAGATCACCTGGTTGCCGGACCTTTAGGCCGCGAGGTCTAGCTCTTGAACGGTTTCGGCGTTGACGAAGGTCACGTCCTGCAGGCCGAGGAAGCCAAAGAACACCTTAAGGTGCGGCGTGAGGAAATCCGCGGGCGAGCCAATTTGAACGCCGCCAGAGGCCACGGCAACGATAACTTTCTTATCCGCCAAAAGGCCTTCGGGACCGTTTTCGGTATAGCGGAAGGTCACACCCGCGCGGGCCACCTGATCGACCCAGGCCTTCAGGACTGCGGGGCCCGAGAAATTATAGATCGGCGTGCCGATGACAATCGTGTCTGCTTCCTGCAGCTCTTGGACCAGTACGTCTGATTGACCAAGCACCGCGGCCTGCGCCTCGGTGCGATCGCTTGGCGGAATGAAGGTCGACGTTACCCAGCCTTCATCCAGAAACGGCAGGGGCTCGCCAAGATCACGCCGGATGACTTTGTCGGCGCTCAGTTTAGCAACGATGTCAGCCGACAAGCGACGAGAGACAGAGTCTTGTTGGCGCGCAGAGGCGTCGATGTGCAGAACAGTATGGGACATTGGGTTTTTCCTTTCGTGTCTGCACCCTAAAATGGACCTTGCAATTTTGAACTCAACAGGCGTTAATGCGCATCTAGTGTTGGAATTTGCACAGGTTAATGATGGACAATTGGGACGAAATCCGCACAGCCTATCAGGTTGCGCGTTTGGGGACAGTTAGCGCGGCGGCGGATGTGCTGGGCGTGCACCACGCGACGGTTATTCGCCACATTGATGCGCTGGAGGGTCGCCTTGGCGTCAAACTCTTCCAGCGTCACGCACGCGGCTATACAGCCACCGAGGCGGGCGAAGACCTAATGCGCGTCGGGCAGGCCACTGATGATCAGTTCGGCCAGCTTGAGGGCCGCATAAAAGGGCGCGGCAGTGATGTGAGCGGCGAGCTAGTGATCACGTCCCTGGACTCGATTGCTCCGCTGCTCAGCCCGGTCCTGGTCGAGTTCCAAGAGCTCTATCCCGACCTGTTGATCCGTTATCTCACGGACGAGCGGGTGTTTCGTCTGGAATATGGCGAGGCACATGTGGCTGTGCGCGCGGGGTCGGCACCGCAGGAGCCCGACAATGTCGTTCAGCGTCTGGGCTCATTGCAGGTCGGGCTTTATGCGGCGCAATCCTATGTAGAGAAACACGGGCTACCGAAATCCGAAGCGGATTTCGACGACCACCGCTTTGTTGCGGTCGATGACACGAAAACCCGCGCGCCGTTTCATCAATGGCTGATGAATATCGCCAAGCGAGAAACTCATATGTTCCGCGGCTCTGATCCCCGCGCTTTGGAGAACGCCGTTTTTGCTGGTGCCGGCATCGGGTTTCTGCCGCGCTTTCTGGGCGAAGCACGCGATGATGTGGTGGAAGTTATGGAACCGATCCCAGAGTGGCATGGTCCCATGTGGCTTGTGACCCACGTGGACTTGCATCGCACGGTCAAAGTGCAAACCTTCCTCAGTTTCCTCAAAGAGCGCGCAAAAGATTGGCTGTGACCCTTTCGAGGCCCGCCCAAGGGCATTTGGCGATGCTGACCTTTTCGGCCCTTGTGGCCGGATCGTTTTCGCTCGGCTCCTTGGCGGCAAATGAGATCGATCCGACAGCCTTAACCGCGCTTAGGTTCCTGATTGCCTCCTTCGTGATCGGAGCCGCCGCCCTCGCAACAACCGGCTTGCCCAAAAGCGCGGCGCGTGCGCCTTGGCGCTATGTCGTTCTCGGCGGCCTGTTTGCGATCTATTTTGTGTTGATGTTCGAGGGCCTCAAGACCGCGCCGCCTGTCAGTACGGCGGCTGTCTTTACACTGACGCCGGTGATGAGCGCAGGTTTTGGTTATCTGCTGCTGCGCCAGATCACGACGCCTCGGATGGCACTGGCCCTGGTGATCGGCGCGATTGGCGCCATCTGGGTTATCTTTCGCGCAGACCTGGCGGCCTTTCTGCAGTTCAACGTCGGCCGCGGCGAAGTCATCTATTTCTGGGGTTGCGTCGCCCACGCGCTCTATACACCGCTTGTGCCGAAACTCAACAGAGGCGAACTGCCTGTGGTCTTTACCTTTGGCATGCTGCTCGCAGGGTTTGTGATTTTGACAGTCATCGGCTGGCCGCAAATCATGGCAACCGATTGGGCATCCCTCCCGATGATCGTTTGGGTCACGGTCTTCTACCTCGCGATTTTCGCCTCAGCCGCGACCTTTGTCCTGTTGCAGTTCGCAGCCCTTAACCTGCCAAGCGCCAAGGTCATGGCCTATACCTACCTAGTGCCCAGCTGGGTGATCCTCTGGGAGATCGGGTTGGGGAACGGAGCGCCGAAACTCTTGGTCGCAGTCGGCGTGTTGATGACCTGCGGCGCGCTCTTACTGCTTTTGCGTCAGGAGGCGTGATCGTCGCCCAGCTCGACCTCAAGGAACTTCTCAAAGGCCTCCAGGTTCACCGGCTCAAACTGCCCAAAGGCCTGCATCCAAACAGAGGCGTCTTTCATCGCGTTGGGCTCGAGTTTACACCATTTCACCCGCCCGCGTTTTTCCTGACTGATGAGGCCCGCCTTCGTCAGGATCGTCAGGTGCTTGGAGATCGCCGCAAGTGACATCTCAAACGGCTCGGCGACATCGGTCACGGCCATATCGTCCTCCAGCAGCATCGCGAGGATGCTGCGGCGCGTTGGGTCGGCCAGGGCACTGAAAATGTCGTCAAGCGAAGTCATTGGCAGGACTTTATAGACCCAAGCAAAGTAACGAAACCCAGGATCGGCTCGACAACCCCGCAAAGATCGGCTTAGGTCGCAGCGATTTAGTGCGAGTTCCAAAATGCCAATGCGTTACTGGGCCGCCATTCTGCTTTTGGCCGCAGGGTGGGGCGCGTCCTTTTTCTTTAATGAAATCCTGCTAAGAGAGCTTGGGCCCTTGATGGTCGCGGGCTCGGGCGTGTTGGCTTTGGCGCCTTGGGCTGCTGGATATGGCTTGCGGGCAAGAAGGTGACGCGCGGAGGATCTGTGGGCTTGGGCGGTGCAAGCCTCGTTGCGCTTCTCTTGTTCAGCGCTTTCCAATACGCGATCCCTCTGACGATTTACCCGCTGACCCAGCAATACATCACCTCTTCTGCCGCGGGGATCGTGAACGCTATGACGCCGATCATGGTGGTGATCGTGAGCCACCTCTGGCCACAGGGCGAGAAGATGACCCTCTTACGCAGCATTGGCGTAGTGTTTGGCTTCCTTGGCATTGTCCTCTTGGCCTTGCCGTCTTTGCAGGGGCAAGGCGAGTCTGATCCCGTCGCGCTTTTGGCCACAATGGGCGCGCCTCTGTGCTATGCCATATCGATGAACCTGATCCGCTGGCTCGATGCGATGGATCGCGTTCTTCTGACCACGTGGTCTCTGAGCATAGCCACCGTGATGCTCGCCCCCTTCGCTTTTGCCGTCGAAGGCATTCCGGTGATTGAGCAACGGGCAACTTGGTACGCGCTCTTTGTGATTGGTTTTGTTCTGACCTCAGCGGCCTTCATCCTCTTGTTTTGGCTGATCCCGCGTGTGGGCGGCACCACCGCATCGACGATCACCTTCATCGCGCCGGTGTCCTCGGTGCTCTTGGGCGTGTTGATCCTGCAGGAACAACTGCTGCCGATTCACATGATGGGCATGGGGGTGATCTTCCTAGGGATGATCTTTGTGGATGGTCGGTTGCTGAAATTCCTCGGGCGCTGATCTCACAGCGTCTTCGCGCCTGAGTCCAAAGTTCAACCAAATCGTTAAATATTGCCAATTGGCAATTTTAGCCATTTGGTAACCAATTCACGCGACGCGCGTGCCGATAGTGAATTTGAAATAGTGTTTAATTACAGATTGTTGCGAGCCATTTCCCCGCGTCATCCCGCCGCTTGACTCTAAACCCCCGCCCCCTTAGCACTGCGCTCAGGTTCAACCATTGGATTTGCGCGTGCCCGACCCGAGCGACAGAGATCAACTCAAGCATCTCGAAGAGCGGATCGAGGCGGTCAAAAAGACCCAGGCACCCAAAGACCATATGGAGGAACACTATTCTCAGGCACAGCTGGCCTGGCGGATGGTGATTGAGCTGGTGGCCGGTATGTTGATCGGCTTTGGGATTGGATATGGGCTGGATACCTTGCTTGGGACGCAGCCACTTTTCTTAATCCTGTTCATATTTTTGGGTTTCGCCGCCGGGGTCAACGTGATGATCCGCAGCGCACGCGAAATTCAGGCGAAACAAGAGGCCGACTCGCAAGAGGACGCCGAGTAGAGACGAAGAGGATAGTCACGTGGCAAAAGACGCACACGGCGCAGAAGAAGGCGGTCTGGTCTTTCACCCAATGGATCAGTTCATTGTGAAGCCTCTGTTTGGTGGCGACCACATCGGCATGTTCACCATCACCAACGTGACCCTTTGGATGGCACTGGCCGTTGTCGCAGTGATCGCGATGATGGTGTTCGGCACCTCGAGCCGCAAAATCGTGCCGGGTCGCAGCCAGTCTGTTGCCGAGCTTGCTTACGGCTTCATCTACAAAATGGTCGAAGACGTCGCCGGCAAAGACGCGGTAAAGTTCTTCCCATACATCATGACGCTGTTCATGTTCATCGTGTTCGCCAACTTCCTTGGCCTGATCCCGATGTCCTTCACCACCACATCGCATTTCGCTGTGACCGTTGTTCTGGCGCTGCTGGTTTTTGTCACCGTGACCGTGGTTGGTTTCGTCAAGAACGGCCTTGGGTTCCTGGGCCTCTTCTGGGTGTCCTCAGCGCCTCTGCCGCTGCGCCCGATCCTGGCGATCATCGAGCTGATCTCTTACTTTGTGCGCCCTGTTAGCCACTCCATTCGTCTGGCGGG
>JABSOU010000101.1 GCA_013215215.1 Cognatishimia sp.
GCAAGGAATAAACCGACAGGCTCTTGTTGTTTCACACGGCGTCTGGCGCTACACTGGCCGCTAAGGCAAGAGTGGTACAATAATGTCAGACCCTTTGAAAAAAGACGAAATAGAGGACGTGCTGTCCTCGATTCGCAGGCTTGTGTCCGAAGATGTGCGCGCGTTGGCAGAGCCCGAGGCAGTTGCTCCACCTCAGAAACCGACGCAAGAAGCCGCCGACAAGCTGGTTCTGACGCCGTCTTTGCGAGTCGGTGAGGATGCGTCTTCGGCGAACACGCCTGAACCGTCCGCGGATGACAGTTCCACCGAAGACCTCGTCGCTCAGGAAATTGCCAAAAGCCTGGCTGCGACAGAAGAGGACGCGGGTCCCCGCGTTCTGACACTGTCCAAGACCGGCGCGGAGACGCCAGCGCCGACAGAGGGCGCGACCGTATCGCCAGAGATGTTCAAGAGCGCGACCGCCGAAGTCGACGTTGCACCAGAGGTTGAAGAGGTCACAACGCCAAGGGCAGAGAAAGAAACGCCCGAGACGACCGTTGAGGACGCCCAAGAACTTCCTGCGGTCGAATGGCAGTCTGTGCGCAGCTATTCCGAAATGGAGTTCGAACCTGAGGCCGCTGGCGAAAGCGACTATGCGGGCACTGAGGTTGATGCGATTGAATGGGCCCAAGGGGCTGAGGCCGCCTCCGGCAGCCATGCCGAGACGCCGTCAGAGCCAGACACGCCCGCTTCTGAGGCCGTGATCGAAGCCGAGGTTGTCTCGCAGCCAACAGCTGACGACGCACCCTATGAAGCGGTACTTGACGAGGAAATGCTGCGTGATCTGGTGGGCGAGATTGTCCGCCAGGAGCTGCAAGGCCCTCTTGGTGAACGCATCACGCGCAATGTGCGCAAATTGGTGCGGCGCGAGATCAACCGCGCTTTGGCCTCGCGGCAGATTGACTGATCCTGTGGCGGCGTTGACGTGTGAGCGCTGCCCGTGAATACCCCTGCACATATCCTGATTGGTTGGGCCGCGTTCGGGCGCAAAGGCCCGCCTTCGGTGGCATCCGCCGCAGCTTTCGGAGGCTTTGCCCCGGATTTGTCGCTCTATCTCTTGGCGGGTGTTTCGATCAACGTCCTGGGGATCTCGCCGCAGGTGGTGTTCAACGACCTCTATTTCAGCGCCGCTTGGCAGGCGATCTTTTCGGTCGATAATTCATTCTTTGTTTGGGGCGCGCTGCTTGCTTTCGCGCTCTATCGCAAGTCTTCAGTCGGGATCGCGCTCTGCGGCGCGGCCTTGCTGCATTTGCTCTTGGATTTCCCTTTGCATCACGACGACGGGCGCGCGCATTTCTGGCCTCTGAGCAATTGGATTTACGAAAGCCCGGTCAGTTATTGGGACAGAGGCCACCATGCCAATACGGTTGCGCCTATCGCCGCCGCCATAGCGCTTGGATGCGCCTACCTGATTGCCCGAGAAAAGTGGCTAAGCTGGCGTAGTGCCTTTGCCGTGGCTCTTGTGGCTATGGAGCTTTATGGCTCAGCCTTTCTCTTTGGGCTCACATTCAACCTTTAACAAAAAAAGCGCCTCCCGAAGGAGGCGCTGGCACTGAGTTCTTTTGATGGGGAAGGAGGCTTAGGCCGCTTCCGCCTCAAGCGCCGCATTGCGGCGTTCGCTTTCCTCGCGGGACAGGGCAACAGAGGTGCGCACACCTTTGCCGACGAAATCCATCAGGCCAGAGACCACACGTTCATTGGGGTCAATGCCTGCGCAAGACAGCACTTCGCGTCCATCGCGAGAGCGCGCCCAGCGGGCGATTTGGTCGGGTCCATTCCCGTATTTCTTGTCATCCGCAATTGCGTCATCCAGGGCAGCAAGTACGACAGCGGCAAACAGCTTGCGAGAGCGGTTGCCCTGTTCGTTATTAAAAGCAGTGCCATCAACGAAATCGATCATCTCGTCGTCCTTTGTTTTATTGGTCTTGTGTTTTTGGCGTGAGGTGCCTTATGGCGTATCGAACTCGATTCGGGTACCCCAAAGTTGCATAGCTTCTATGCGCCGGGTGCATGGCTCAGAACGATATACGCGCGCTTGTCACGTCTTTCAGGGCGAGATATAGGTGCTGCGAACATCCGATCAACCCTTTCGTCATGGTTTTGTCACATGCCTAAAATCAACGGAAATGAAATCCGTCCAGGGAATGTCCTGGAACATAACGATGGCCTTTGGGCTGCTGTTAAAGTCGACCACGTCAAGCCCGGTAAAGGCGGCGCATTTGCGCAAGTGGAACTGAAAAACCTGCGCAATGGATCCAAGCTGAACGAACGCTTCCGCTCTGCCGACAAAGTCGAGCGTGTGCGTCTGGAGCAGAAGGACCAGCAGTTCCTTTATGAAGACGACGGCATGTTGATCTTTATGGACACTGAAACCTATGAGCAGATCCAGCTGCCAGCCGATCTCCTGGGCGACCGCCGCCCGTTTCTGCAGGACGGCATGACCATCGTGGTCGAGTTCTATGAGTCAGAGGCGCTCAACGCCACGGTGCCGCAGAAGGTGACTTGTCAGATTGTTGAGACCGAGCCGGTGGTCAAAGGTCAGACTGCGGCGAACTCGTTCAAGCCTGCGATCCTGGACAATGGCGTCAAAGTCATGGTGCCGCCGTTTGTGGGCCAGGATGAGATGATCGTGGTCGACACGATTGCTATGGAATATTCCGAACGCGCTTAATTAGGCGTTTCGGCGAAGAACAAAACCTCCGGCGCGGGCGCCGGAGGTTTTTTTATGAGTTTTTTTGGCAAGATGAAGCTATGCGCGCGTCAGTTTGGCAGTGCCTGCCTGCATCTCACCTGTGGCGCGATCAAAACGTAGATAGGCCAGCGCTTCGTCGCCTGAACGGCTGTGGAGCGTGCCGACGGGCTTGCCATTGGCTGTGATCTCGTCGCCGGGGTCTGCTGGGCCGTCAACCGTGACTTTGGCGAGTCCCTTGCGCAGTTCGGTCTTGTGCTTCATCCGCGCGGTGACCTCTTGGCCGACGTAACACCCTTTGCGGAAATCGACGCCGCTCAAGCGCTCAAAGCCCATTTCGAGGATATAGCTGTCGGGGGTGAGTTCTATGCCAGTCTGGGGTACTTCGGCGGCCACGTGAAGTGCGGTCCAATCCGTCGCGTCATCAGTTTGCTCAGAGGCCCGATAGGCGCGCCAACCGAGCTGTGGGGCTCGGGGGTCCGCGAAGGCATCCTCTGGGATATCACCCGTGCCGCGATGCAGGAACAGGTCCGTGTCCGAGATCGTGACGTCGGCGCGCAGCTTGTACATTGTCAGGCGTATTTTTAAGGACTCAGCCAGGCTTGCGTCCACATCCAGCAGGATGTCCTCACCATCGGCACACAGAAAGAAATCCGCAAGATATTTGCCCTGCGGCGTCAAAAGCGCGGCATAGACAAGGCCGTCGCGCACTTTGTCTACGTCATTGGTCACCAGCCCTTGCAGAAAGCTATTCGCATCGCTGCCAGAGATCCTGAGGATATGTCGCGCGTCGGCCATGTCTTGATCCTGTTCTTTTTCGTAAAGTTAATATAGAGAGTGCCTGCCCGTGCAAAAGAGGGAAACGTGCGCGCTCCGTTATCAATCATCATTCCGACGCTGAATGCCGAGGCTGGACTGGCCGCAACGCTCGAGGCGTTGATGGAGGGGCTGTCGGCTGGGCTGATCCGAGAGGTGATTGTCAGCGATGGGGGCTCTGGCGACCGGACTTTGGATATCGCCGATGAGGCTGGCTGTGTGATCGTCACCGGGGCAGCCTCTCGCGGTGGTCAGCTGGCGCGCGGGGCTGCGGCTGCGCAGGGCGAGTGGTTTTTGTTTTTGCACGCGGACACTATCCTGGAGCCTGGTTGGTCTGCGAAGGTGTCTGCGCATTTGAAAACAGGGCAGGCGGGGTATTTCAGGCTGAGGTTTGATGCCACTGGCTTCGGGCCGCGATGGGTGGCCGGATGGGCGAATGTCAGGTCGCGCATCTTTGGATTGCCCTATGGCGATCAGGGGCTTTTGGTGAGTTTAAGTGCCTATCGATCCACTGGCGGGTATCGCGAGATTCCTTTGATGGAAGACGTGGCGATTGCGCGGGCTTTGCGGGGTCAACTGCGCGGTATTCCGTGTGACGCCGTGACCAGCTGGGAGCGTTATGAACGTGCTGGGTGGCTCAAGCGCGGTGGGCGCAACCTCATGACGCTTTTGCGCTATTTTCTGGGGGCGTCGCCGGAGCGTTTGGCGGAAAGCTACCGCAAATAACCTATAGCTTTGGTAAGCGCGAAAAAAGCCGAGCAATAAAGCCTTGTTTGACTTCGGTCTCTGCAATGGCCCCGCGCGTGGCGTTTTGACGGGCGCGTTCTTCAGCCGTTGGGCCGTCTGAGGCAAATTGCAACGCATGGAGTTCTGCGTAGACGCCGTTTTGGGCCAGCAGGTCTTCATGTGTGCCTTCTTCGACGACGCGGCCTTTGTCCATGACCACGATTTTGTCGGCCTCGCGCACGGTGGAAAGACGGTGGGCGATGACCAGAGTTGTGCGCCCCTTGGACAGTTTATCCAGCGCTTCCTGGACGAGGACCTCAGATTGCGCATCCAGCGCCGAGGTGGCCTCATCCAGCAAAAGGATGGGCGTATTGCGCAAGAGGGCGCGGGCGATAACGACGCGTTGACGCTGGCCGCCAGAAAGTCCCGAGCCTCGGGGCCCCACGCGGGTGTCTAATCCATCGGGGAGTTTCTTGACGAAGTCGCTGACGTGGGCTGCGTCCAGCACCTGTGCCAACTGGCGCTCCGTGACGTTGCTGCGCCCAAGCAGAATGTTTTCGCGCAGAGTTTCGTCAAAGAGCATGGCGTCTTGGCTCACGACGGAAAATAGATCGCGCAGGCCCGAGAGGCTCATGGTCGACGTGGCAACGCCGCCGATTTGGGCGGTGCCTTTGGTTGGGTCGACAAGGCGAGTCAGTACGTTAAAGAGCGTGGATTTGCCCGCGCCGGAAGCGCCTACGATGGCGGTGGTTTTGCCAGCTTCGGCGGTGAAGCTTGTGCCGTTCAGAACTTTGGCGTCGCCATAGGAGAGGTAGACGTCGTCAAACTGGATGGCGAGGTCTTTGTTGGGGGCTTTGGCCGGTTTCGGCGGGGATTTCAGCAAAGGTTCGGCTTCAAGCAACTCGCGCAGACGTTCGATTGAGGCCGCGGCGACCTGCCATTGACCGCTGATCGCGCCAAGGCGACGCAAGGGTTCAAAGGCAAAGCCAAGGGCTGTGAAGAACGTCATGAACTCGCCGATGGTCTTTTCGCCCGCGATGATTTCCGAGCCGCCGTAGAAGAGAACACCAAGAAACCCGAGGCCTGCCATAATGTCGATAAGGCCGGGAATGGTCGCGGCGCCTGTGGCGGAGCGGACTTCTGTTGTGACGAGTTTACCGNTCAGATCGCGGAACTGCCGTGACTGATAGTCCTCAAGGCGGTTCAGTTTGACCGGAATAATGCCGTGAAAGATCTCGTCTAGACGCGTGGCCAAACGCGCGCCGAGATCGCGCGCTTCGCGGGCGCGGCGGCGGACGAACTTTTGTACGAGCGCTGAGGGGAGGACCAAAACTGGGGTGCCGATGCACGCAACAAGAGTCCACCGCCAGTCCACACTGACGGCGACGCCCAATAGCACCAAAAGGCCAATAAAGTCGCGACCCGCGCCGGTGAGCACGGTGTTCCAAACGGTATTGATCTGCATGACGTCTGTCTGCAGTCGCTGGATCAGATAGCCCGGAGGATGCTGCTGGTGAAACGACATGTCCTGACGCATGAGCTTGTCCAAAAGCCGGGTACGCAGATCTGCGGCTGTGCGTTGCGAAATCAGGGTCAGCAAGACTTTCTGACCGATAGAAGAGAGCGCGCGGGCAACAAAAACGCCCATGATCACAAGCCCGACCCAACTCAAAGCCTCGGTGTCGCCCGCAACAAAGACATTATCAAACATTGGCTGCATCATGCGGGCCAAAGCCCCCAGCATAGAGCCTTCGATGATCATAAAGACCAGCGCCAATAGCAGAAAGCCAAGGTGTTTGCGCAGGAAATTGCGCCAGAGCCAGCCCAAAAGGACGCGGCTGCTCTCGCCTTCTTCGGGTGCAGATCCTGCGGTCTTTTCGGTCGTGTCAGTCACGCGATGATCGAGGCCCTGTTGTTGAACGCTGTCCGGAGCGCCCGATGATCGTATGCGCTTGTGGCCCATTCTTCAAATGAGATTTCAGATTGGGAAATTCAGGCGGTTTCTGTGACATGGGTGCTCATTCAGGGATGGCCCACGCAAGAGCCTGATTGCCGGTTGATGTAGAGAGTCTTAACCGCGCTGGCAAGAGATTGACCTTTCAGAGCAAGGGCGTAGTGTCGCGACATAAGAGTGAGAGGTAGTACATGAGTCTGTCCAATGGCCGGCCCTATTTGGCTATTCCAGGTCCTTCGGTGATGCCTGATCGCGTGTTGCAAGCTATGCATCGCGCGGCCCCGAATATTTATGAGGGCGAATTGGTCGAGATGACCGAAAGCATCGTAAAAGACCTTAAAACCGTTGCGGGCACGGCCCATCACGCCGCGATCTATATCGCCAATGGGCATGGCGTCTGGGAAGCGGCGCTGCGCAATATTCTCTCTGATGATGATGTGGTCCTCGTGCCCTCTGTTGGACGGTTCGGCGAAGGCTGGGCCAGTATGGCCGAGAGTATTGGAGCCAAAGTCGAACTCATGCCATTCCCAGATCTGCAGCCGATGGATATGGCGCAGGTCAAGGCGCGGCTTGAGGCAGATGCGGATCACAAGATCAAAGCGGTTTTGATCACTCATGTGGATACGTCAAGCTCGATCAAAACCGACCCGCGTGCCTTGCGGGCAGTCCTCAACGACTGCAACCACCCGGCGCTTTTGGGTGTGGATTGCATTGCGTCCCTCGGCTGCGACCGCTTTGAAATGGACGCCATGGGCGTCGATCTGATGATTGCCGCCAGCCAAAAGGGCATGATGGTGCCGCCGGGTGTGGGCTTTGTGTTCTTTAACGACCGTGCGGCGGCCGTGCGGGAGACAGTCGCGCATGTCAGCGGTTATTGGGATTGGAAACCGCGCGTCGATCCTGAATTGTTTTACCAATATTTCGGCGGCACTGCCCCGACGCATCACCTGTTTGGGCTACGCGAAGCTCTGGATATGTTGCTGGAAGAAGGTCTGGACGCGGTCTGGCATCGCCACGAGGTGCTGGCGCGCGCGATCTGGGCGGCCGTGGATGCCTGGGGCGAGAGCGGGCCGATGGCTTTGAATGTGGCCGATCCAGCAGATCGGTCCTGTGCTGTGACCGCGGCCCATGTGGGTGTACCTGCAGGGGTTGAGCTGCGCAAATGGCTTGAGGAAAAGGCGGGCGTTA
Source organism: Cognatishimia sp. (assembly GCA_013215215.1). Classification (GTDB taxonomy): domain Bacteria; phylum Pseudomonadota; class Alphaproteobacteria; order Rhodobacterales; family Rhodobacteraceae; genus Cognatishimia. The sequence continues at coordinate 7,413 of JABSOU010000101.1, forward strand.
CCCTGGGCATTGGTCTGGGCATGTCGACCGAACACGATCCCAAAGGCGAGGGTTTCTTTCGGTTTGGCCATATGGGGCATCTTAACGCCCACATGGTGCTTGGGATGTTGGGATCAGTAGAGGCGGCAATGATTGCTCTGGGCATCCCTCACGGCGCGGGTGGGCTTTCGGCTGCTGCGCGGGTCGTAGCAGAGGGCGCTTAGCGTTTCACATAGACCGCTTCGCGCTGAGCTTTGCGCCAAGCGAGGCGGGTGATGCACAGGTTTATCGCATAGGCGAGCATGCCGGCCGCCACCAATCCCCAGACTGCCCAGATGGTGACAAATACCATGAGCAAGTTAAAAAAGCCCATCCACAGACAGGCGACACGGTAGTCCGGAGCTGATGTCATTGGACCCTTCATGGGCAATCCTTAGCAAAATCACTCTAACAAAGAGTGTAGCCCAGAAATGCGCCAAGGCGAGACCACCTTTTCGTGAGCCTTATGACAGTGACTTTATCGCGTCAGGCAAGGCGCGGGCGACTTGCTCTAGATCCTCGGGGCGACCGCAGCTAAGGCGAATGCAACGGTCCTGAGGCGCAACAAAGGGCATGCGCACAAAGATGCCGCGCGCGACCAGTGCTGCTAGCAGCGCCTTGGCGTAGGCCCCATCGCGGTGGCAATCTACAGCGACAAAATTCGTGGCGGAGGGCAGGGCGGTCAGCCCGTTCTCGCGCGTGNTCTCTGCGATTTTGGCACGCGCTTCGGTCACCCTTTGGCGGGTCTGCGACAGCCAGTCCTGATCGGCCAACGCCGCCAATGCCGCGGCCTGACTGGCGCGGTTCATGCCGAAATGATTGCGGATCTTGTCAAAGCTCTTGATCAATTCCTTCGCGCCCATGGCATAGCCGACACGCGCGCCTGCCATCCCGTAGCCCTTGGAAAAGGTACGCATGCGGATGACTTTTGGGTGCTCTACATCGTAGATGGCGGCGGTGCCTTCGGGGGCGAGCTCGACATAGGCCTCATCCAAAACCAAAAGGCAGCCGTCGGGGATCTGATCAAGCTGGGCTGCAATGTCTGCGCCCTGCTGCCATGTGCCCATCGGGTTGTCGGGATTGGCGAAATAGATGAGTTTGGCCCGCGTCTCGCGCGCTTTGGCGATCAAGGCGGGCAGGTCTTCGTAGTCGTTCAGGTAAGGCACGGTATGCAGCGTGCCGCCAAATCCTGCGACGTGGTAATTGAACGTCGGATAGGCGCCGAGGGATGTCACCACGGCATCGCCTTGACCAATCAACAGGCGCACAAGATATCCGAGCAGCCCGTCTATGCCTTCGCCAACCACGATATTGTCGGGCGAGACCGCGTGAAAAGCCGCTAAGGCATGACGCAGGTCGTGGTTTTCGGGATCGCCATACATCCAGATCTCTTGCGCGGCGTCCGTCATGGCCGCGATGGCTTTGGGGCTGGGGCCGAAAATATTCTCGTTCGCGCCGAGACGCGCGGCAAAAGGACGGCCCATGGCGCGTTCTTGGGTTTCGGGACCCACAAAGGGCACAGTCGCAGGAAGGCTTGCGACGAGATCGGTATAGCGTGGTTTACTCATGCCGCGAGAAAAGCGGATTGCGAGGCGATGAACAAGGGCTTGCCGCGACGTTTGCCTAGTCTTGGGGCAAAAATCCTCAGATAGTTGCCTGAGCTTTAGGAGGTTCCCATGTCCCGCGTTTCCGTCGAAATTTCTGATCACATCGCTCATGTCACCCTGACCCGAGGCGACAAGATGAACGCGTTGGATCAGGCGATGCTCGAGGCGATTGTTGAGGCCGGTGAGGGGCTGATCGGCAATCGCGAGGTACGGGCTGTTGTGGTGTCAGGCGAGGGCGATGCGTTTTGCGCAGGGCTCGACGTAATGAGTTTTGCTGGCTTTGCGGGCAAAGACCCCGAAGCGCTGTTGATGCCGAGAGAGTTTGGGCAGTCCAACCTGTTTCAAAGGGTATGCACGGTCTGGCGCGACATTGAAGTTCCAGTCATCGCGGCACTTCACGGGGTCTGTTTCGGCGGCGGTATGCAAATCGCTTTGGGTGCGGATATGCGGATTGCGGCGCCTGCGACGAAACTGGCCGTGATGGAGATGAAATGGGGGCTGATCCCGGATATGGGCGGCATGGCGCTGTTGCCGAAGCTGATGCGCGCAGATGAGATGCGGAAACTGATTTATTCCGCTGCCCCTGTGCTGGGGGATGAGGCGCAAAGGATGGGATTGGTTACCGAGCTGGTCGAGGATCCTTTGGCGCGGGCGAAAGAGCTGGCGGGCGAAATTGCGGGCAAAAGCCCGACGGCGATCCGCGCGGCGAAGGCTTTGGCAGCCTATGCGGAAAGTGGGGCTTCTGAGGCTGAGATCCTACTAGAGGAAAGCCGCGTTCAGGCCAGTTTGATCGGCAAGCCCGAGCAGATGGAAGTCGTCATGGCCAATATGCAGAAACGCGCGCCAAAGTTTTGAAGGGCGGGGGCTTTGCCCCCCTTGGCCTGTCGGCCAATTCCCCCCAGAGTATTTTGGCAAGATGAAATCAGCTGTCTTGTGGCTTTGATTTCAAGAAGCTCGTGGCCACTGTCAGAGCGCCGAAACCCGCCATTAGGATCGGTATCGTGTGGTGGCTGCCGATGAAGATGATTGCGGCGATTGCAGAGCCCACAGCGCCTAGTGAGACCTGAACAGATCCGATGAGCGAGGCTGCAAAGCCCGGCATGTCTCCGACCGGGTCCATCGCCAACGTGTTTGAGGTGGGCAGGATCATCCCAAAGGCAAAAACGTAAAGGCAGATTGCGGCCCAAAAGACGGGCAGGTTTGGCGTGACAAAGATCAAAGCAAAGCAGGCCAGAGCCGCAATTCCTGTCATGGCGATCGCAAGGCGGTTGACCTGCACCAACTCGTAGCTGCCAAGCATGCGCCGGGTCAGAAGGGCTCCGGCGGTATTGGCGAGGGCGGCGAAGGCAAAGAGCGCGCCAAAGGCTTCGGGGTCCACGCCATAGGCGGCCTCGGTCAGGATCGCGCCCATGGAGAGCATACCGGCGTAGCCCGCGAAAACAAAGCCTCCCTGGATCATCGGGATCGAAAAGGCGCGCATACCAAAGAGGCGGCGGGCGTTGGGGATTATGAACGAAAGGCTCAGACGTTCGGGGCGGCGTTCCGCATCCGTGTCAGGGATGTAGCGCGCGGTGTACAGGATGTAGCCCAGCGAAAACAGAGCGAGCGCATAGAAGATTGCCGGCCAGGCAAAGAGGATCAGAAGACCCGATCCGATGATCGGGGCGATCATGGTCGAGACCGTAAGGACTGCGCCCAAGACCGCGAGGATGCGTCCGGCGCGGTTGCCCGTGGCCGCGTCGCGCACCATGGCGCGGCAGATGACGGGGGCACCGGCAGAGAGGCCTTGCAAAGCGCGTAGGGCGACGAGCCAGGTGAAGCTTGGCGCAAGGGCGCAGGCAAAGCTGGTGACGGCAAAGGCAATCAACGACAGTTGCAGGGCAAATTTGCGGCCATAGGCGTCAGAGAAAAGACCCCAGAAGAGTTGGCCGACGCCATAGGCCAGAAGATAGGCTGCGATAAGCAATGCCCCTTGAGAGTCATCGACCTGATAGTCTCGGGCGATGACGCCCGTTGCGGGCAAGAAGATGTCTGTTGCAATCGCCGAGATCGCGGTGACGCCGCCGAGGTAGATCGTCGCGCGGGTGCTGAGGAAGGGGGATTTCGCCATAGGGGAGCCTTTCGTCTTGGCAAAGGTCTAGCGGCTGGCGTCAGGAATGCAAATGACTGGCGTGCAAGAGAAGATGTGAGAAAATGCAAAAACGCCCGCGGTAAGGCGGGCGTTTCTGAGTTAGTCGAGTTCGGCGAGGCGGCTGAGAGCGTCTTTGAGCTTCGCCTCTTCTTCTTCGCGGGCCTGTAGGTTGGCTTTGGCCTCGGTGACAACCTCTTCGGGCGCGGAGGCCACGAATTTCGGGTTGTTCAGACGGCCGCGCAGGCCTCCGAGTTCTTTGGCCAGTTTGCCGAGCGACTTTTCAAGGCGCGCTTTTTCGGCGGCCACGTCGATGACGCCTTCGAGCGGCAGGCCGAAGGTCGCGCCGTCGACTGCGATGGTGGCGGTGCCTTTGGGGAAGGCGTCGACTTTCGTCAGGCTTTCCACGCGGGCCAGTTTGAAGATCAGCGCTTCGTTGGCGGTGAAGGCAGCATTGTTCGTGTCGGTGATCTCGGTCACGACCATCGGGATTTTCGCACCCGCCGGCACGTTCATCTGCGCGCGGGTGGAGCGGGTGGCCTCGATGGTTTGGATGACCCAGTTCATCTCGCGGTCGGCATCGGCGTTCACGAGGTCTGTGCCGTAGGTCGGCCAGTCTTCGTGCACGAGCATGCCATCACGTTTCGCGGTCTGGCCCCAAAGCTCTTCAGTGATGAAGGGCATGATCGGGTGCAGAAGGATCATACATTGATCGAGCACCCAGCCCATGGTGGCGCGGGTCTCGGCTTTGATCGCGTCATCATCGGAGTTCAGCAGAGGCTTGGCGAACTCGACATACCAGTCACAGACCTTGCCCCATGTGAAGGCATAGAGCGCGTTGGCAGCATCATTGAACCGGAAGCCTTCGAGTGCCGCGTCCACGGTCTCGCGGGTCTTGGCGACTTCGCCGATGATCCATTGGTTGACGGTGGCACTGGCGTTCGGGATCTCGCGGCTTGGCGCGCCGTTTGAATAGACCTCGTTCATCTCGGCAAAGCGGACAGCGTTCCAGAGCTTGGTGCCGAAATTCCGGTAGCCCTCGATGCGTTTCATGTCGAGTTTCAGAACGCCTCCCAGCGCGGCCATGGCGGCAGAGCTGAACCGCAGGGCATCGGCGCCATATTCGTCGATGATATCGAGCGGATCCATGACATTGCCGGTGGATTTGGACATCTTCTTGCCCTTGGCGTCGCGCACGAGGCCGTGGAGGTAGACGGTGTCAAAGGGGATGTCATCCACGACCGCCAGCTGCATCATCATCATGCGGGCGACCCAGAAGAAGAGGATATCCTGGCCCGTGACCAGCGTGGAGGTCGGGAAGTATTTGGAGGTGTCTTCGGACCAGTTAGGCCAGCCGAGCGTGCCGATGGGCCAGAGGCCGGAGGAGAACCAGGTGTCTAGGACATCGGGGTCGCGTGTTAGTGCAACGCTTTCGCCGGCTAGAGCTTGCGCTTCTGCTTCGGTCGCCGCGCAATATTGGTTGCCATCAGCGTCAAACCATACCGGGATCTGGTGCCCCCACCAAAGCTGACGCGAGATACACCAAGGCTCGATGTTCTCCAGCCAGTGGTAATAGGTCTTCTCGCCGCTCTCCGGCAGGATTTTAACCTTGCCGCCTTTAACCGCATCCAGTGCTGGCCCGACGATTTTGTCGGTTTCCACGAACCATTGGTCTGTCAGCATCGGCTCGATCACGACTTTGGAGCGGTCGCCAAAGGGCTGCATGATCGGTTTGTTTTCGACCATGGGCACGGAGGTGGTGACCTCGTTGCCATCCTCGTC
>JABSOU010000102.1 GCA_013215215.1 Cognatishimia sp.
GCATAATCATGGGTCGTCTCCGTACAATCACACGTCGTAGCTTTCTGGTAGGATCTGTCGCTGTTGGCGGCGCTGTTGCCTTCGGCACCTACCGCGCCTTTGCGCCCTTTGAGAACCCTAACGAAGAGGAACTCGCCAGCGGGTCCGCCACCTTCAACCCTTGGGTGGTCATCGATTCCGATAAGATCACATTGATCGCAACCCATGCTGACAAAGGTCAGGGTGTTCAATCTGCCCAGGCTTCTTTGATTGCAGAAGAGCTGGACGTCGAGTTGGATCAGGTTGAAATCAGCTTCGGTATTCCAAGCCCAGCCTATGCCAATGGCGGCATGGGAGATGCCATGGCGGGTATCCCGCTTTATGAATACAACGCCTCCGCAGAACGGACACGTAGCTTTGTGAATGGCGCTATGCGTGCAGCCCTTCCTATGATGGCAACAGGTGGCTCTTCGGCGATGCCTGACGTTTTCGACAAGCTGCGCAATGCTGGCGCGACAGCACGGGAAACACTAAAGCTGGCGGCCTCTCAAGTGTCAGGCGTTCCAGTGGATCAGCTCAAAACGGCCAATGGCGCCGTGATCCTACCCGACGGTTCCGAGCTAAGCTACACCTCGTTGGCTGGCACCGCAGCCGAGGTTGAACCGGTTCGGTTTGTCGAACTTCGTCAGCCCTCGGAATGGCGTATTCTCGGCAAATCCCACGGTCGGACCGATATGGTTCCAAAATGCACGGGCACATTGGAGTATGGCATCGATTTCGAAATCGAGAACATGGTCCATGCGACGGTTCGAACAAACCCGAACAAAGGCGCACCCATGAAATCCTTTGATGCGGCAGAGGCCCGTCAGATGCGCGGCATTCAGGATGTCATTGAAATCACCAATGGTGTGGCCGTTATTGCCAACAACACATGGCGCGCGATCAAAGCGGCGAACTCAATTTCCTTTGAGTGGGAAAAGCCAAGCTATCCTCTGGAACAGGCCGAACACTGGAAAGTTCTGGAAGACGCCATTGGCAAAGAAGAACACCTCAATGCCGCCGCGCGTGAAGTTGGGGACGTAGAAACCGCTGAAGGGACCGAGGTCACGGGCGTCTACCGCTCTCCTTATGTGGCGCACGCGCCGCTGGAACCTCTGACTGCAACCATCCTCGTGGCAGACGATCGCGTGGACATCTGGACAGGCCACCAAGTCCAGCAGATGGTCGAAACCGTGGTCGCCGAAATCAGTGGTGTCGACGCCGAAAACGTGCATCTGCACAATATGTTCATCGGCGGCAGCTTCGGTCACCGCCTCGAGTTTGACTACATCCGTCAGGCCGCAGAGATCGCGACCAAACTCAAAGGAACTCCGGTCAAACTGACCTATTCCCGCGAAGAAGACTTCGTGCAGGACTTCCCGCGCCACATCACAATCGGTCGCGGTATCGGCAAACACAAAGACGGCAAAGTTGTCTCGATGAATGTCGATATCTGCGGGGCTTCTGTGATGGCATCCCAGATGGGACGCATGGGGATGAACCTTCCGATGCCTGATACCCAGTTGCATGAAGGCGCATGGGATTATCCGATGCTGAACCTGAACAACAACCGGGTGCGTTCGTTCCGCGTGCACAATCTCGCCCCAACGTCGTCCTGGCGCTCTGTCGGCGCCGCGCCAAACGTGTTCATCTATGACACGATGCTGGATGAGACCATTCAAGCAGCCGGTGCGGATCCAATGCTGGAACGCATCCGCCTGATGGGCCACGGCCAATCGGTGAAGGTTCTGGAAACCGCGGCTGAGATGTGTTCCTGGAACGGCCACAAGGTCGGACCAAACACCGGCCGTGGGGTCGCCTATGGCTTCAGCTTCGGTGTACCAGTTGCAACCGTTGTTCAAGTCACCAACACACCTGCAGGCATCAAACTAGACGAAGTCTGGGTGGCTGCCGACGTGGGTGTGGTCATTGACCCCAACAACCTCGACAACCTTGCCACGGGCGGAACCGTCTTTGGCCTAGGTCACGCGATCAACTGTGAAATCACCTATGCAGATGGCGTGGCACAACAAGAGAACTACTACGACCACGAGGCCATGCGCATCTGGCAATGTCCGCCAATCCACTTCAAGGCTCTGGAGAACATGGAGAAGGTCCGCGGGTTCGGTGAACCTCCGATCCCACCGGCAGCGCCTGCGCTTGGCAACGCAATCTTCGCGGCAACAGGCCAGCGCCTGCGCGAAATGCCGTTCAACAAATTCGTAGACTTCGTGTGAGGCCAGCTATGACAAAGACACTTATCTCTGGCATCGCTTTGACGCTCTGCCTGTCGACATCCGCCTTCGCCGCTAGCGAAGAGGGTGAAAACGTCACGATCAACCCGCCAGAAGCGGTGAGCCTCGAAGACGGCCTCGCAGCTTGGGATCGCGTCTATGAAGTCGCGTCCCACCCACGCTGTGCCAACTGCCACACGGGCGAAAGCGATCGCCCAATGTGGTCGGGCCCAACCTACGGCAAGGCGCGTGTGCACGGCATGAACATCCGCGCTGGCGAAAGCCGGATCGGTGCCGAGTTCCTGCTTTGCTCGACCTGCCACGCCTACCGCGAGGACGGCAACGACGCGCCTCATATGGCACCGCAAGTTGCCATGAATTGGCAGCTGGCTCCGGTAGAAGCGGACTGGTTCGGCAGATCCTCTGACGAGATCTGCGTTCAATTGCGTGACCCGGAACTCAACGGAGACCGCGACTACCTGGATCTGGCAAGCCACCTGGACCACGACTTGATCTTACACTGGGCCTGGAACCCGGGCGGAGGCCGCGAACCTGCGCCCTATAGCCTGCAAGAACATGTAGACGACATTTTGGCATGGGGTGTCGCCGGATATCCTTGCCACAGCGATAGCTAAGGAATTGAAAAATGGTTGATGCAAAAGGTCCATTTCGTGCAGGCGCGCTCTTTATCGCGCTCAGCGGACTCGTACATATTTTGGCATTGCTTGTGAGCGGATTTGCCAGCGAAGCGCTCGTTCTTGTGCCGGTAGGTATTGTCTATCTCGGCCTAGCTTATGGCCTGCTTCAAGGTTGGCGTTGGCTGGCCTATGTCGTCTTTATCCTGATGATGGTTGGAAGCCTCGCCGCCCTTGCGTCGGCTTGGTCTACTCCCAACGTTCCAACTTGGATTTACCTGACAATCTTTGTTCTGGATTGGCTGACGGTGCTTGCACTTTTCGGAGCTCTTTGGCGTTCTCGCCCGGTTCCGGCCTAAAACTGAACCATCGGGATTATCTACGAACACGGGCCTCTTTGCGGGGCCCGTGTTTTTTGTATCCGGCCTAGAAACAAAAAGCCTCCGAAGTGTCACTCTTTCAAAACACTTAGGCAGGACTCCAGGCGATCACAGGAATTTTAGTAGAAACCATACGCTATTCTAAGGAATCCTGCCCTCGGTTGGGCCCCCTGTGTATGAAGGCTATTGTAAAAATGTTTAGTCGCCGGACGTTTATGATTTCGACAGCTGCGCTGTTTTCTGCGCCAATTGCGGCGCCAGTAATGGCAGCGCCTGTGACGCGGAGATCCATGTGGAACACATGGGACGCTCAGGTGACTCCCGCGAATTTCAACCCCTATAAAACCAATCCCTGGGATCTGCACGCGCGCTTCCTGCCTCAGAAGGTAGAGGTCAACGACGGCCTGTCCCCCGGCGACATCCACGTCGACGCGGTGGCGCGCTATCTTTATCACATTGGCAATGATGGCACGGCGATGCGCTACGGGGTGGCGATTGCCCGCGGGGATCTCTACACGCCGGGCATTTACACGATCCGTCGCAAGGCGAAATGGCCCGTCTGGACGCCAACCGCATCGATGATCAAGCGTGAGCCGCATAAGTACAAGCAACACGCAGGTGGTATGAATGGCGGACCAAGCAATCCGCTGGGCTCGCGGGCGCTCTATCTGTATCGCGGAAACCGCGACACATACCTTCGGATCCACGGAACCCCAACACCTCGCTCCATTGGCCTAAGGGCAAGCTCTGGCTGCGTGCGGATGGTGATGGCGCACATCAATCACCTCTACGAAAATGTAGACCTTGGAGTGCGGGCGCATTTCTATTCCCCTGACCCGAAAGTGACAGCGCGTAGCTAGGCTAGGCTTTTAAACAAAAAGATCGCCGCTTTCATCAAAGTGGCGATTTCTGTTTGTGATCCCTATTTGGCGGTCAGGCTTCTCGACCTATACCGTCTAGCTCTGAGCACGTGTGCAGATTGGATTGCCGTTTGACGTGCGCACAGGCAGATATGTTGTCTCAATTGGCCCGCGATAGCGATAGAAATAGCAGCCCGTCGCAGGATCGACCCTAACCCGGCTTAGGTCCTGTCCCGGAGCCGCAAGCTTTGCAAGTTCTTGGGATGCAGGTCGCGTGTTACTAGAGCTCGCCTGATTGACAGTGCTCTCACACGCGCTAACCGCAAACACACATACCGCAGGTATCACCCATTTCTGGACCATCGGGGGTCTCCTCACCAAAACTTGCGCCAGCCACCACAGCGTGACCCTAAAGATTCCAAGATCTGGATCAACTTTTCATCAATTTAGACGCTTTGTGCGCGATTGCAGGACTTTAATCTGCCATGGCGTGGTTAATTGTTTCCAAAACCCACATAAACACCGCCTCAAAGCGCGTCTACATCCGAGGCCAACAAGAGCCGCTCGGTGATAGACCGCGCCTCGTCATCCGCAAGCCCAAGCGCGCGCAATTGGATGGTTGCAAAATTATGCGCGGCCTCACGCCAGCCGACTTGGCCGTCCTGTATAAGCAGCATCGTGCTCAGCAAGCCCCCCGCCATCTGGGCGCGGAATACCGTCAGTTCCGCCTTGGAAATCGCAAAACGGCCGCTATCGATACCAGCCAGCAACGCTTTCTCAGGCACGCCAAACCAGTATTTCTTCAACCGGCTTTCCCGCAATGCAAATTCCGTCACGAACCGCCCGACCTGCGGGTCGTTGTGAAACTCTTCCAGCGGAAAAGCCAAAGCATGGGTCAGCTGGATCGCCGGATCGTCCACGCCGCTTAACAGACCCTTTAGCTTGTCGTTGAACTGTTCCGTGACCTGATTGGCGACCTCAGAGAACAGTGTGTCCATATCCGGGATCAGATTATAGATGGTGCTGCGGGCCACATTGGCCTCGCGCGCCAGCTCGGACACCGAAACGCCCTTATTCCGCTTCTCGGCAAAGATCTTCAGCGCAGCCGAATAAAGTCTGTCTCTTGCTGCATTCATCGGGTCAGTGGCTTTCTGTTCTCGTCATCTTCGGTTTCGCATATCTTGATTAGGCGCTGCAATCGTTGAACCGCGTTTTGGAGCTGCAGCTGGGGTTCTGGTGGATTTATCTTCACGCTTCACGGTGCAATTTGAAGAAGTAAGGCTGCTCCATGCCTTTGAAATCCATCCATCCCAAAACCGAGTCAGGGCCAAGAGACGCAAAGACATCATTGATTGGCTTGGCATCATAACACATGGCCGCATGCGGCCTGCCGCGAAAGGTCACTGTGCGCAAACGTGCCTTGGGTTTCCCGGTGCGGATCAAGGGCACTAGAACCGGAAAAAGCACAGGCGCCAAAAGATCGCGCAGCGGCAGATAGGTAGAGAGCTTGATCGGCAAGAGCGCAGGGTTCACAGACACGCGCCCCCAGAGCGGCACCTTATGCACCAAGGGATGCACGGCATTGGGTCCCTCAAAAACCTTGCCATACCAATAGGAGCTTTCCAGCATCCCATCCATATCATGATCCGTGTCGACGCCCTCTCCGCGCCAACGACCTATCATCTGTTCCTCAGTGGCAGGCGGCAGGCTGTCAAACAGCGCAATCGCCTCATCAGTGCTCATTTTTTGGTTCTGCTTTGGCATCTGATCCTCCTTGATATTGCGCCGTTAGGCGCTTGGTGAATGTGGCTAAGCCCGCGCGTCCGCTTTGATCATCTCTGCGGCTTTCTCGGCGATCATGATTGTAGGCGCATTTGTGTTTCCACTGATCAACTTTGGCATGACCGACGCATCCACAACCCGCAATCCTTCCACACCCCGCAACCTAAGGCGCGTATCCAAGACCGCGCCCTCGTCAGAGCCCATCCGACAAGTTCCAACAGGGTGATAAATCGTATCAGCAGATTGCCTAATGGTATGCTCCATGCTGGCATCGTCGGTGATGTCTCCAAAGGTCAGCTCTTTGACAATCGCCTTGTTAATGGGCGCTGCTTTCATGATCTCTTGGGTCTTTTTCACTCCGGCCTTCAGGCGGCGTAAATCATCGTCTGAGTCTAAAAAGCGCGGGTCGATCACTGGCGCATCCCTCGTGTCGGCCGAAGCCACACTCACGCTGCCGGTACTTTCGGGCCTCAGGTTACAGACATGGACTGAAATCCCATGTCCGGGCAGAAACTTGCGCCCGTGATCCATAATGCAGGCCACGGCGAAATGCAGCTGGGTATCCGGCCAGTCCGGATCGCTTTCAACAGAAAAGAACGCACCGGATTCCGCTATATTTGACGACCAGAGCCCGTGGCCGCGCCGGCGATAGGTTGCGATGTCCCGAATGGAGCGCCAGGCTGATTGGAAGGAAATGCCCAGAACGTCTGACCGATTGGCCTTGTAACAAAGGGTCACGTCCACATGGTCTTGCAGGTTTTGCCCCACATTCGGCTGATCCACGTTTACGTCAATTCCAAGGGCCTTGAGCTCCTTCGCGGGGCCGATGCCCGAGGTCATGAGCAGTTGAGGCGACTGAAACGCCCCAGCACATAGAATGACTTCTGCCCGGGCCGAGACGGTCTTCAGCTCTCCGCCTTGCCAGTATTGCACCGCCTTGGCGCGGCCCTCTTCGATAACGACTTTCTGCCCATGTGCATGGGTGATCACATGCAACGACGCGCGGTCCATATTGGGATGCAAGTAAGCCGCCGCCGCCGAACAACGCTGACCGCGCCGTTCATTATGAAATTGCGTCACCTGATAGGGGCCCGCACCCTGTAGCTGTGTCCCGTTGAAATCCCGAGTGCGATGGATCTGGACCGCTTCACAGGCCTCGATAAAGTCCTCATTGATCGCATAGGGGGTCGGCAGGTCTGACACATGCAGAGGGCCATCCGCGCCATGCAGATCATCTTCGCCGCGCATATTGCCTTCGGCCTTTTTGAAATAGGGCAACACGTCGTCCCAGCCCCAGCCGTCGCATCCCAATTCAGCCCAATTGTCATAGTCACGTGGGTTGCCGCGAATATAGATCATCGCATTGATCGCCGAACTGCCACCGAGGCCCTTGCCCCGAGGTTGATAGCCCGTGCGCCCGTTCAACCCCGGCTGCGGAACCGTCTCAAAGCCCCAGTTGAGGTTGGTCAGCCGTCCGCCATGCACCGCGCCAATCACCAGGGACGGCACGCGCACAAAGGCAGATTTCCCGTCACCCCCGGCTTCCAGCAGGCAAACCGAGACATTTGGATCCTCAGACAAACGCGACGCCAAAGTGGCCCCGGCAGACCCTCCCCCAACTATGACATAGTCAAATTCCATCGCATTTCGCCAATCAACCTGGAACGGGACCGGCGCTCCCTTTGTTTGTTTTCACCAAGCCGCCCTCACGTGAGCACCCCAGCGTCGCGCAGCTTGGTTATCTCTGTCATGTCAAACCCGCATTCAGAGAGGACCTCCGTTGCGTCACCTCCGACCATCCTCGGCGCCTGCGGTGTGCGCGCGCTAGACCGGCTAAACCGAGGCGCTGGGGCTGGGTGAATAGCTCCCTCAATGTTTTGATACACACCACGCGCGGCCATATGGGGATGTTCGGAGGCCTCGCTCAGTTTCAAAACCGGAGCGACGCAAGCATCAGACCCGTCAAAGATCGCAGCCCACTCATCGCGCGTTTTCGTTTTCAAATGCGCCGCGTATCGCACATGCATATCGGGCCAGTGTTTCGGGTTTTGCTGCAGTTTGGCGTCCTCTGGTGGCAGGTCTGCCAGCCGCAAAAACTCTGCAAAGAATTGCGGCTCAAGACAGCCCACGGCAACATAGGCACCGTCTGCGCATTCATAGGTCCGGTAAAAAGGTGCCGAGCCATCTAGAAAATTCTGCCCCCGTGTTTCGCCGGCCAACCCTTTGGCGATCAGCGCGTGGATCAACCCGCCCATCGCCGCCACACCATCCACCATAGCGGCATCAACAACCTGACCTTTGCCCGAACGCACTTTCTCGATCAAAGCAGCCAGAATACCAAAGACAAGAAACATCGCCCCGCCCCCGAAGTCCGCCACATAATTCAACGCGGAATGCGGCGGTTTTCCGGGCGCTCCAAACATGTTCAACGTACCAGTCAGCGCCAGATAGGTCATATCATGCCCTGCCGTCTGCGCCGCAGGCCCCTCCTGCCCCCAGCCGGTCATGCGGCCATAGATAAGATGCTTCCCAACCTCACCAGGACCAAGGCCCAGTTTCTCCATAACCCCTGGTCGAAACCCTTCGATCAGAACGTCGGACTGCGCGAGCAGCTGCAAAACCGCCGCCCGCCCCTCAGGCGCCTTCAAATCAATCGCAACCGAGCGTTTGCCGCGACGGTTTACATCCGTCGGATCCACCGCTTTGGCGCTCTTTCGGTCAATCGTGACAACATCCGCGCCCATATCCGCCAGCAACTGCCCGGCCAAAGGCGCGGGCCCGATACCCGAAAATTCTATGACCTTTAGTCCCTGAAGCGCTGTCGTCATGGCCTAGCGTCCCCGATCGTCCAGCCCAAGTCCACGGCCAATGATCTCTTTCATGATCTCAGAGGTGCCCGCGTAGATCCGACTTATCCGAGCGTCTGCGTAAAGCCGCGAGATTTCATATTCATCCATGAACCCCGCGCCGCCGTGCAATTGCAGACAATCATCCACCACGCGCGCTTCGATTTCAGAGGTCTTAAGCTTGGCTTCGGCGGCCACTTCAGCGCTTAGCTTGCCCTGCAGATGCAATTTCGTGCAGTGATCGGTAAAGACCCAACCCATATCCAAATCCGTACGCATCTCGGCCATTTTGAAGCGGCTGTTCTGGAACGTCCCGATGGGTTTTCCAAAGGCTTTGCGCTCGGTGATGTAATCCATCGTCACCTCAAACGCCCGCTCCGCCCGCGCCATAAAGGCCGCAGCGCCGGCAAGGCGTTCTTCGGCAAGGCCCGACATCATGTATTTGAAGCCCTTGTAAGGGTCGCCCAAGACATTCTCTTTCGGGATTTTCACATCCTCAAAGAACAGCTCTGCCGTATCCTGCGCATGCAGGCCCAATTTCTTGAGCCTGCGCCCGCGCTGAAAACCCTCCATGCCTTCTTCGACAATGAACAGCCCCATGGCATGCGGATTGTCCGGATGGGTGCGCGCCGCAACCAGAACCACATCAGAAATCAGACCATTGGAGATATAGGTCTTGGAGCCATTGAGAACCCAATGATCGCCCTTATCCTCGGCCCGCGAGCGAATGCCTGCCATGTCCGACCCGGTGCCCGGCTCAGTGATCGCAATCGCAAGGATCTTGTCACCAGAGACGATCCCCGGCATCAGGCGGTCTTTTTGCTCTTGGGTGCCGAATTTCTGGAAATACGGCCCCACGATGCGGTTGTGCAACGGCAAGAACAGACCCGAGCTATATTTGGTGATCTCTTCCATCAGGATCTGGTCAAAGCGGAAGTCATCCACACCCAGACCGCCATAGGCCTCATCCGCATACATGGCGAGGAACCCGGCCTCACCCGCAGCTTTCCAAACCTCTTTGCTGACCTGACCATCCGCCTGCCATTGTTCGGCATGAGGAACGATATGTTCCTCACACCATTTCACAACCGAGTTGCGAAAGATTTCGTGCTCTTCTTCGTAAAGGTCGCGTGGGATCATCATGCTTAGGCTGCCTTCTGCTCTGCATCAAACATCTTGGCGATGGCGCCTTCTGGCACCACAAAACGCTCTCCGTATTTTTCAGCCAATTCAGCGGCCCGTGCCAGGAAGACGTCTTTTGTTTTGCCGTGAATGAACTGGAGCGCGCCGCCTGTGTGAGGTGGGAACCCGATGGCGAAAATCGAACCGATATTGGCTTCGGTTTCAGTGTTCAGGACACCCTCGTCCAGACACCTCAAGGTCTCAATCACCTGACGATAGATCAGACGATCCACTGCATCTTCAATCGAGACATCGCGGTCCTCGACCACAAACTGAGACAGTTCAGGCCAGAGGGTTTTCGAGCCATCCGCGTGATAGTCATAAAAACCAGCGCTGTCCTTGCGCCCGCGACGGCCCAAATCAACCATCGCATGGCCGATATGGCGGGTGGCCGCGTTGTCCTTGCCAAAGGCCGAGTCCTCGCCGAGGCGTTCGTCAAGTTCCTTGTGGGTCTCCCACGCCTTCCGCGTGAGTTCCATCGAGACCTCGTCATGCACGGCCAGTGGTCCAACAGGCATGCCCGCTTTCCAGCCCGCACGTTCAATCGCAACCGGGGACACGCCGTCTTGCATCAGGGCCAGGCCCTCGTCCAGATAGGTCGCAAACACACGGCTGGTAAAGAAGCCGCGGCTGTCGTTCACAACGATTGGCATATACCCAATCTGGGCCACGTAATCATAAGCCTTGCGCAGAGTTTCTTCGCTGGTTTTCTTACCGCAAATGATCTCGACGATCTTCATCTTGTCGACGGGAGAGAAGAAATGCAGGCCAATAAAACGGGTCGGATCAGGGCAGAATTCAGCCAGAACGCTGATCGGCAAAGAGGACGTGTTAGATCCGTAGATGCCGTCATCCGCCAGCATCTCAAAGCTCTCTTTGATGACTTTTTCCTTGAGGTTGATGTCCTCAAAGACCGCCTCAACGATAATATCCGCACCTTTGTAATCGGCGTCCTGATCGGTCGGCGTGATCAGATCCATCAGCCCGTCTTTGCGCTCTTGTGTCATCCGTTTGCGTTTGATGCGCTTGTCCGCCAGCGTGTTGGAATAGGCTTTGCCCTTGGCGGCATTCTCGACAGAGACATCCTTCAGCACGGTCTCAAGCCCTTTATAGGCCTGCGCCCAAGCAATCCCAGCGCCCATCATGCCCGCGCCCAGAACGGCGGCTTTCTTGAATATGGTCGGTGCACCCTCTGGACGGATCTTACCGGATTTCACGGCCTGCATGCCAAAGAAGAAGGTCTTGATCGCGGCCTTCGCCTCGGGCGACCGCATGAGCGCCACCAGACCTCGGGTTTCCGCCCGAAGCGCACTGTCAAAGCCCATGCGCATCGAGTTGACCGCGATATCGACGATCTTTTCGGGCGCGGGCATCAGGCCACGTGTCTTGCCATAGAGCATCGTCGGAGCCATCGCCGCCGCCATACGCACATTCGGCGCGTCTGCGCCACCGCCGGGGTATTTGAACCCCTTTTTGTCCCAAGGTTTTGTGCACGCTTTCGGGTTTGCTTTGATCCAATCCTTCGCCGCTGGGATCAGTTGATCCATCGCATCTACGATAGCATCCACCATGCCAGCTTTCAGCGCCGCATCCGGGCGTAGTTGCTTGCCTTCGGCCAACAATGGCAGCGCCGCCTCCAGACCAAGCATCGCCACCATACGACAGACACCGCCCGCGCCCGGCAAGAGGCCTAGGGTGACTTCTGGCAGACCAACAACCGCCTTGGGATCCGCCACAACGATGCGGTGATCACAGGCCAGACAGATCTCATATCCCCCGCCCAGCGCCGCGCCATTGATGGCCGCCACGAAAGGCACCGGTAGCTTCTCCATCTCACGAAACGGCGCTTTGCTACGTTCGACATAGTCGAAGATTTCCTGCGCGGTCTGGGTCGAATTCAGCATGAAATCCAGATCGCCTCCTGCGAAGAAGGTTTTCTTGGCAGAAGCCAGAACGACCCCCGCCAAACCCTCTTCGGCCTTCAGGCGCTCGATCATCTCTTCCATGCCCTCAAGCCAGGCCAGAGTCATAGTGTTGGCGGACTTATCCTGCGCATCAAAGGTGATGGTGACGATGCCGTCCTTATCTTTTTCGTAAGTATATTCAGACATTTCCGACTCCTCACACGCGTTCAATGATGCTGGCGATCCCCATGCCGCCACCCACGCACATACAGATCAGCGCGCGCTTTGCGTTGCGGCGCTCAAGCTCGTCGAGCATCGTGGAAACAAGACAGGATCCGGTGGCCCCCAAAGGATGCCCCATTGCAATCGCACCCCCCACCACGTTCAGCTTCTCATCCGGTACTTTGAGATCGTTTTGCAAACGAAGGACCACTGAGGCAAAGGCCTCATTAATCTCGATTAGATCGATGTCCTCCGCAGTCAGCCCTGCCTTGGCGAGCGCCTTGTGGGCGGCAGGTCCGGGACCGGTCAACATAATCGTCGGCTCTGTTGCCGTGACCGCGACCGACAGGATCCGACCGCGTGGGGTCAGCCCCAAGTCCTTACCGACAGTCTCATTCCCAATCAGCACCATCGCCGCGCCATCCACGATACCAGAGCTGTTGCCCGGCGTGTGAACGTGGTTGATCTTCTCGACCTCGGTATATTTCGCCAAGGCGACGGCGTCATAACCAAAGGCCCCCATCTGCGCGAAGCTTGGCCGCAAACCGCCAAGGATCTGCATGTCGGTATCCGGTTTGATGAAGTCATCACGCTCCAGAATGACCAGCCCGTTTTCATCCGTGACCGGCACGACGGAGCGATCAAAATAACCCGCTTCCTGTGCGGCAGCGGCCTTTTTCTGACTGCTGACCGCCAACGCGTCCACGTCGTCGCGACTGTAGCCATCCACCGTCGCGATCAAATCGGCTCCAATGCCTTGCGGAACAAAGTTTGTCGCGAAGACGGTTTCAGGATCCTCTGAAAATGGTCCCCCGTCTGAGCCCATGGGCACCCGCGACATGCTTTCATAGCCGCCCGCGAGGATCAGATCTTCCCAACCGGACGCCACCCGCGC
>JABSOU010000103.1 GCA_013215215.1 Cognatishimia sp.
AGTAGAGCCCGAATAGATCGGGCCTTGTTGGAAACTGGCTTGAAAACGTTGGTTTTTCCACGCTCGGTTACAGTCGTTGACCTGCCCCCCGAGTCTCCCTCATTCATAACGAGAGTCTGCGGGTCTGTTTTTCATATTCTTCGTTGTCAGTTTGGGCAAGCGCGTCGGGCGCGGAACCCTCAAATTGCTCAAGCGTCCGACGCGCTTGTGCGGGTGTTTGGTTGCCGAGCGATGAGTGCGGTCTGACGTTGTTGTAGTCATATCGCCAGAGCGCCAGCTTTCGCCGGGCATCTTCCAGGCTGTCGAACATCTCCTCGTTCAGCAGCTCATCGCGCAGGCTGCCATTGAATGACTCGATGAAGGCGTTTTGTTGCGGCTTTCCCGGGTCGATGTAGTGCCACTCGATGTCGTTGTCGTTGGCCCATTTCAGGATCGCCCGACTGGTGAACTCTGTCCCATTGTCGCTGACAATGCTGGCAGGCATGCCGTAGATCCGGACAAGCGCATCCAACTCCCGCGCGACACGTGTGCCGGATATGCTGGTGTCAGCCATCAAGCAGAGGTTCTCGCGGCAGCAATCATCATTGACCGCCAGGATACGGAACCTGCGCGACGCTCCGAACGTGTCGGACAGGAAGTCCAGAGACCAGCGTTCGCCAGGTCTCAGCGCTTGAGGCATCGGCGTCCGCGACCCACGAGCCCGTTTGCGGCCCCTTCGCCGCCTGATGCCCAGCTTCTCCTCGGTATAAAGCCGATAGAGTTTCTTGTGGTTCATAGTCATCCCCTTGCGCTCCAGCATCACCCCGATCCGGCGGTAGCCAAACCGGCGCCGCTTGGCAGCGATGGCCTTCATCTCTGCTCTGATCTCTGGGTTGTCAGGCGGGCGTTCGCGCCTGACCGTCTTGGGGTCGACACCGACAAGTCGGCAGGCTCGACGCTGCGAGATACCGTGATCCCGCATCGCCCTGAGCGCTGCCTCTCGCCGCTCATTAGGCGTCGTCAGTTCTTTCCCAGAAGATCCTTCAGAACAGCATTGTCCAACATCGTATCGGCTAGCAGGCGCTTGAGCCTGGCATTCTCGTCTTCCATCGCCTTCAGCTTCGCGACATCAGACACCTCCATGCCCCCGTATTTCGACTTGTATTTGTAGAACGTGCCCTGGCTGAGGCCGTGCTTGCGGCAAACCTCCGCTGTCGGCATCCCGGCTTCTTGTTCTTTGATCATTCCGATGATCTGCGCTTCAGTGAAACGGTTCTTTCGCATCTGTTTGCTCCTTCGAAAGGTTGAGCAAACTCTACATTAGAACGAGGGAAGTTTCGGGGGGCAGGTCATCGTGAAAACGGAATTTGAAATAACGCGTACTGGCTCAAAGCCCAAATAGGATTCCTAATCCGGTCCAAAGGACCGTTGCACATGCCAAGAAAATGACGGAGGTGAAGAAATTCCATTCCGTGCCAACCCGCGCAAACAGGGCAGACACAGCGAAAAGCGACAAGATCAAAAGCAGCATCTCAGCGATCAGAATGTAAGAGATTACTTCATCAATATGGATGCCATCTGCGCGAGCCATATTGATGTAATATGGCTGGTCAAAGCGGCCAGAGGAAAACCAAAAGTACATGTTGAGTGGCCCCAGCCAAAGTGTGTTCAACACACTTGTCCTGGCAGCTTTTGAGATTGGGTTTTTGGCGTTTTGCGGTTCTTCAGACATTGGGATCTCTCTAGTTTTGTAGACAATAAGTCTCATTACTGGTGCTTCACGTGAGTAATCTGTCAACCTGAAATGTCACCGATCGTCTGTAGACGAATTGTCTACATAATGGCTCAAAGGCATGCATGAGTGTGCATGATGTCTTGGCCCAGAATATGAGGTCCGCCCGCAAGATGAGAGGGTGGTCTCAGGAGGACTTGGCCCATGAAAGCGGCATTCATCGTACTTACATCAGTGACCTTGAGCGTGCGGCAAGAAATCCAACAATCTCAATCGTAGAAAAAATTGCAGTGGCCCTTGGCTTGAGCGCTGCGGACCTTATTGCGCGAGAGTAATGTGGCTTTGAGGCTAGCGTAGTCGGTAACTTGCGCTTGTGCTGAGGAGATACGGGCGGAAAGCGGACTTTCGCTGCGCAGGGCAAAAGTGAAAGGAATGCGAGACGAAGCAGACATTTGGCTCACTTAGAAAACGGCAATCCAAAGTTAAGCAAGCCCAGCATCTCAAATTCTCAGTTGCAGGAAACATCGTCCAAGCGGCCGGTTAAAGCCAGTTGTGAATGGCTCAATCGCTGCAATTCGATCTGATCAACGAAACTGGAGACCAAATGGACTTTCGAAACTCGCAGCTAAGCGATCTTTCTGTGTGGCTATGCTCGCCAAACCTCTGCTCGTTGCCGGTTTGTAATTGCTGTGGACAAGCTTTGAAACTGTGCCGAAACATGCTTTGAAAATTTTCGGATAGCTGGTGAACGAAGTGTATCGGATTTTACCAGCAGACCAAGTTCGCGTTTCGGATGCTGAATACGGATCGGCAATGCGTGAATCACTTTGCCGGGGTGCATAAAGACCACGGAATAGGGCAGAACAGTCATGGCGTCCGAGCCGGCAAGGATTGTGATAATCGATGACAAAGAGCCACCCGAATAACTCACTTTGAAATCAGTGATCCCGATACTGCGCAGCACATCGCGCAAGTCTTGATACAACGGGCTACCTGCGGGTTGAGTAATCCATGGGTATTCAGAGATGTCCTCAAGTCGCAGGCTCTTTTTTCGGGCAAGCGGGTGCCCTGCGCCGCAGGCGATCACGTTGCGCCCCTTAAGGAAGGGACGAAATTCAAACCCCTCTGGCACATCCTCATCAAGCATCGGGCAAATGCCCAAATCAATCGTGCCCAGCTCCAACCGGTCGATCAGTTCTGAGGCATAGCCGTAGCTTTGATCGACACGCACATCGGGGTGGTTTTGCTGAAATCCGGCGATGATATTTGAAATCACCCCATCCATGAAAATCGGAGACCCCGCCACGCGCACGCTGCCTGCTTGGCCACGCGTGAAGCGATCCACAATGTCTTCGGCGGCTTGGGTCGCCAGATGAATTGCACGCCCTTCATCGGCCAACCTGCGTCCGAGTTCCGTTGGCCTTAGAGGGCGGCGTCCTTTCTCAAAAAGGGGCTCATTCAGCCGCTTTTCAAGGTTTGACACCACGCGCGAGAGGCTGGGTTGCGTCTTGCCCAAAGCCAGCGCGCCTTCGCTCAGACCGCCTTCATCGACGATGGCTGCGAGTATTTTGAGGTGGTTTGGGTCTATTTGCATACCAAAAAGATATATTGTTGATCGTTAATTTTATCAACTTGCGAATTTGTGTCGCCTAGCTTTGCAGCAAGGAGACCCGAATATGGCACAAGCGCTTAGACAAGAAGACTTTGATTCAGTGCGCGTCCGCGACGGCGCAGGACTTCGGTTTGAGGTTGCGGGTGAAGTCGCGCGCCTTGGGTGCACGAAGGCCTTGGTTCTGTCTACACCTCAGCAATGCGATCTCGCGCTGGAGATCTGCGAAGCGCTTGGGGATGCCGCTGCCGGGGTCTATTCCAAGGCGGCAATGCACACGCCGGTGGATGTCACCGAGGATGCGTTGAGCCATTTGTCCCTGTCCGGTGCCGACTGTTTGGTCGCGGTCGGAGGCGGGTCCACCGTTGGTTTGGGCAAGGCGCTCGCCTATCGGACGGGCCTGCCGCAGATCACGATCCCGACGACCTATGCCGGCAGCGAAGCCACGCCCATTCTTGGGCAGACGGAAAACGGGGTCAAAACGACCCTGACGGACGCCAAAGTTCTGCCGAGCGTCATTCTTTACGACCCCGAACTTGTCGCCACATTGCCCGTTGGCATGACCGTGACCTCTGGTCTGAACGCGATGGCCCATGCCGCCGAAGCGCTTTATGCGGAAAACCGCACGCCCGAGACCACGAATTTGGCCATCCAAGGTCTGAAAGATTTGGCGCAGGGCATGCCGAAAGTGGTGCAAGCCCCGGGCGACCTTGAGGCGCGCGCATTGACCCAACACGGGGCCTGGGCCTGCGGTACTGTGCTTGGTCGCGTTGGCATGGCGCTGCATCACAAGCTTTGCCACACATTGGGCGGGACGTTTGATCTTCCCCATGCTGATACCCATGCGATCATTCTACCGCATGCGATTGCCTATAATGCACGCGCTGCAGCCGATGAGCTGGCCCCGATCACCGAGGTCTTGGGCGGCAATAACGCAGGACGGGCGCTCTATGATTTTGGCAAATCGCTTGGGGCTCCGCTGGCGCTGAAATCGCTTGGGGTCACCGAGGCCGATCTGGATCACGCGGCCGATCTCGCGGTGCAAAAACCCTATCCAAATCCACAACCTGTGACGCGCGAAGACATCCGCGCGCTGCTGCAATCTGCTTGGGCCGGAGACGTTCCGGCATTCTAAGACCACGTCATTTTGGGAGGAAAGACGATGATCACCAGACGTAAACTACTCAAGACATCCGCGGCGAGCGGTCTGACCCTGGCCGCCGGTGGCCTTGCGGCTCCGGCGCTGTCGATGGGTGCAAAGATCAAGCTGGGCTATGTCAGCCCGCAATCCGGTCCTTTGGCGGCATTTTCCGAGGCTGACAGCTTTATCATCAATGGCTTTATGAATTCCACCGTGGGTGGGGATTTCGAAGTCATCGTCAAGGACAGCCAATCTAACCCCAACCGCGCCGCCGAAGTCGCGAAAGAGCTGATCCTGGACGATGAAATTGACATGATGCTTGTGGCCTCGACGCCTGAAACAACCAACCCTGTCGCGACGACTTGCGAGGCCGAGGAAATCCCGGTGATCTCGACAGTCGCGCCTTGGCAGCCTTATTTCATTGGCCAGCAGGGTAACCCCGGAGATCCTGGATCCTGGGAGCCGTTTGACTATTCGTTCCACTTCTTCTGGGGGCTTGAGGACGTGATCTCTGTTTTCACCGCCATGTGGAACCAGCTCGATACCAACAAGCAGGTCGGCGGGCTGTTCCCGAACGACGGGGACGGCAATGCTTGGGGCGATCCAAATGTAGGCTTCCCGCCCGCCTTGGCCGCACAAGGCTATGGTCTGACGGATCCGGGGCGCTATCAGAACCTGACCGATGATTTCACAGCGCAGATCAACGCCTTTAAACAGGCCAATGCCGACATCATCACAGGCGTGCCTATCCCGCCGGATTTCACCACTTTCTGGACCCAGATGAAGCAGCAGGGCTTTACGCCGAAAGCGGCCTCTATTGGCAAGGCGATCCTCTTCCCGCAAGCGGTCGAGGCGCTGGGCGATCAGGGTCACAACCTGTCCTCCGAGGTCTGGTGGTCTCCGAGCCATCCATTTGCCTCATCCTTGACCGGCCAATCCGCCGGAGACCTCGCAGGGGCCTATACCGCAGCCACCGGCAAGCAATGGACCCAGCCGATCGGCTTTGTGCATGCGCTGTTTGAGATGGCGGCCAATGTCATGGGCCGTGTGGATGACACAGGTGACGCAGACGCCGTGGCCGAAGCCATTGCCGCAACCGAGCTGCAGTCCATCGTCGGCCGCATCGCCTTTGACGGCGCAGGCCTGCCGCCCTTTGCGGCCAAGAACGTGGCGAAAACCCCGCTGGTGGGTGGCCAATGGCGTCTGAAAGACGGCGGTGGCTATGACCTCGTGATCGTGGACAATTCTGATCATCCAAGCATTCCGACCGGCGGGTCGATGGAAGCGATCAGCTAAGCTCCTCCTCCTCTGCGGCGCGCGAGTTGTGCGCGTCGCAGTCCTTTCTTCTCTGGGAATTCCTATGTCGATTTTGGCGCTCAAAAACGTATCCAAAAGCTTTGGAGCCTTGAAGGTGACCGACAGCGCGAGCTTTGATGTCCCGCAGGGGCAGGCTTTGGGGATCATCGGACCGAATGGGGCCGGGAAATCCACGCTGTTCAACCTGATCACCGGCAACCTCAAAGCGGATGAAGGCTCGATCCATTTCGATGGGCGCGACGTCACCAATGTTTCGGCGATGGAGCGCTGTCTGATGGGCATAGGGCGTTCGTTCCAAATCCCGCAACCGTTTGAGAAGATGACGGTTTATGAAAACCTTTTGGTCGCCGCCACCCATGGTCGCAACCAATCCGAGGGTCAGGTCCAGCAAGCCTGCGCCACGGTTCTTGAACAAACCGAGATGTTGCGGCGGGCGAATACGCCTGCAGGGCAGCTGAGCCTTTTGGAACGCAAGAGGCTAGAGCTGGCACGCGCCATGGCGACCGAGCCGCGGCTCTTGCTGCTAGACGAAATCGCCGGCGGTCTGACCGAAGGTGAATGCCAAGCGCTGATCCAGACCATCAAAGACATTCACGCCCAGGGCGTCACGATCATCTGGATCGAACACGTGCTGCATGCGCTGACCTCGGTGGTCGAACGGCTCTTGGTTCTCGACTTTGGCAAGGTGATCGGCATCGGAGACCCTGACGAGATCATGGCCAGCCGCGAAGTCAAAGAAATCTATCTGGGGATTGATGTCTGATGGCCTTGCTCGCAACCCATAATCTGACAGCTCACTATGGCGACTTCCAAGCACTCTTTGGTGTGGATATCGAAATTAACGAGGCCGAGACCATCGCCATCATAGGCGCGAATGGGGCAGGGAAGACGACACTCATGCGCTCGATTTCCGGCGTGTTGCGCAACGGACCAGAGATGGTGCGTCTTGAGGTCGCCGAGATCGGAAGCGCCCCCGCTGATGAGATCATGGCGCAGGGTGTCTCTATGGTGCCTGAGGGACGTAAGCTCTTTCCATCGCTTAGCGTCGAAGAGAACCTTTTGATCGGCACCTACGGACGCAAGATCGACGGGCATTGGACGCTTGAGACGATCTATGACCTCTTTCCGATCCTCAAAGAACGCCGCAATTCGCCTGGGACGGCGCTGTCTGGTGGACAACAACAGATGGTCGCCATTGGCCGCGCGCTGATGTCCAACCCGCGGGTCCTGCTCTGTGACGAGATCAGCCTCGGCCTCGCGCCGGTGGTGATCAAGGATATCTACAAGAGCATTCCTAAAATCAAAGCCGCCGGCGCCAGCCTGATCGTCGTCGAACAGGACATCGGCCAAGCCATGGCGGTCGCCGATCGCGTCTATTGCATGATGGAAGGCCGCATCACCCTGTCCGGCCGTCCAGACGAGCTCAGCCGCGACGACATCCACAACGCATATTTCGGAGCAAGCCATTGATCTGGATCGACACACTCGTTCAAGGCGTCCTGCTGGGAGGGCTCTATGCGCTCTTTGCAGCCGGGCTGAGCCTCGTTTTTGGCATCATGCGGCTGGTTAATCTGGCGCATGGGGATCTGATCGTGATGGGGGCCTATCTGATCCTCGTCCTCGTGACGCTCTTGGGGCTGTCGCCCTTTGTGGCGCTGTTGATCGCCATGCCGCTGATGTTCGCGCTGGGGTGGGGGCTGCAAAAGTTCCTGCTGAACCGCACTCTGGGCGATGACATCCTGCCGCCGCTGTTGGTGACATTCGGCCTGTCGATTGTCCTGCAAAACGCGTTGCTCGAAGGGTTTTCTGCCGACAGCCAACGGCTGCCGACGGATGCGCTGACCACGGCCTCTGTGTCGCTGGGGCCTGTGACTGTCGGTGTTATGCCGCTTCTGACTTTTGCCTCGGCCATCGTGGTGATCGTCGGGCTTAACCAACTCTTTTACCGCACCTCTCTGGGCCGCGCCTTCCGCGCCACGTCTGACGATGCGATGACAGCCAGCCTGATGGGCATCAAGCCCTCCAACATCTTTGCCACCGCCACCGGGCTCGCGCTGGTCATCGTCGCAATCGCAGCACTTTACCTTGGCCTGCGCGCCAATTTCGACCCGAGCGTTGGCCCCGCGCGCCTGATCTATGCCTTTGAGGCGGTCATCATCGGAGGTCTCGGTTCGCTCTGGGGCACTCTGATCGGAGGCATCTTTATCGGCGTCGCCCAGACTGTCGGCGCGGCGATCAATCCCGAGTGGCAGATCCTCTCGGGCCATCTGGCTTTCCTCGCGGTGCTGCTTGTGCGTCCGCGTGGACTTTTCCCAAGGGCGCATGACTGATGAACACCTATGTCGTAGAAACCCGCACCCGCGCGTCCAATGTGACGGCCATCCTTGGCACAGCCCTCGTGATCGCACTGATCCTGCTACCTCTTTATGCTGGCCGAAGCACCATTCAGGACATGTTCTTTATCCTGACCATGCTGGTTCTGGCCCAGTTCTGGAATCTGCTTGCAGGCTATGGCGGGCTGGTGAGCATCGGCCAACAGGCCTTTGTCGGCATGGGGGCCTATGCGCTATTCGGAGGCGTCATTCTTGCGGGCATGGATCCGGTGCCTGCGATCCTTCTGTCCGGTGTCGCAGCCTTGGTGATCGCGATCCCGACCGCCTTCTTCGCTTTCCGCCTGCAAGGGGCCTATTTCGCCATCGGTACTTGGGTCATCGCCGAAGTCTTTCGTCTGCTGCTGGCCCAATGGAAAACGCTGGGGGGTGGCACGGGCACGTCTTTGCCGCGCTCGGCCACCAAGGACATGTGGTTTGTCGATGCGATCAAAACGCTCTTGGACGTCAAAACCTCGGCCGCGCGTGATATTCTTGCCTATTGGCTGGCGTTGTTGCTCGCCTTGGCGACCATCGGCGGCATCTATTGGCTGCTGCGCACCCGCAGAGGCCTCGCCTTGGCCGCCGTGCGCGACAACACCGAAGCGGCGAAATCCGTCGGTGTGGATGCAGACCGCATGAAGTGGATGGTCTTTCTGACCTCGGCTTTCGGGACCGGCCTCGCCGGAGGTCTCATCTATATGCAAAAGGCCCGGATCTCACCGGATGCGGCTTTCTCCGTCACCGACTGGACCGCCTATGTAATTTTTATCGTCGTGATCGGAGGCATCGGCACCATCGAAGGCCCGATCCTTGGCGTGCTGATCTTCTTCGCTTTGCAATCGCTGCTCGCGGACTTTGGAAGCTGGTATCTGCTGAGCCTCGGTGTGCTTGCCATTGCCATCATGCTCATCGCCCCGCGTGGCATTTGGGGGCTGATTTCCGAACGCACCGGGCTGCAACTTTTCCCAATTCGACGTCGCCTGAAGGGCGGCCAACTAGATAACCTGGAGGACTAACCATGGCCGATATGACCACAGATGTTTTGATCATTGGAACGGGGCCTGCGGGCTCGGCCACGGCGGCGCTGTTGTCGACCTATGGCATCGAGAATATGGCCATCAACCGCTATCGCTGGCTGGCCAATACGCCGCGCGCCCATATCACCAACCAGCGCACCATGGAGGTCCTAAGGGATCTTGGGCGCGAGGTCGAAGACGAGGCCTATATGCATGCGGCAGGTCAGGATCTAATGGGCGAGAACGTCTTTTGTGAAAGCCTCGCCGGTGAAGAGATCGGACGCATGAAAAGCTGGGGCACGCATCCTTTGTCAAAGGCCGAACACCTGCTGAGCAGCCCAACCTTTATGAACGATTTGCCTCAGACCTTTATGGAGCCTTTGCTGTTCAAAACCGCCTGCTCACGCGGCACCCAAGCCCGGATGAGCACGGAGTACCTGAGCCACGTGCAAGATGCCGAGGGGGTCACGACCACCTGTTTGGACCGCCTGTCTGGCAAGGAATTCACCATCCGTTCGAAATATCTGGTCGGTGCGGATGGCGGCAATTCTCTCGTGGCCTCAAACGAAGGTCTTGAGATTTCGGGCGCAATGGGCGTCGGCGGGTCGATGAACATTCTGTTCAAAGCTGACCTCAGCAAATACGTCGCGCATCGCCCCTCGGTTCTGTATTGGGTCATGCAGCCCGGCGCGGATGTGGGCGGGATCGGCATGGGGCTTGTGCGGATGGTGCGGCCTTGGAACGAATGGCTGATCGTTTGGGGCTATGACATCAACGAACCCGCGCCTGAAGTCGACGCGCAAATGGCCACCGATGTGGCGCGGCAGTTGGTCGGCGATCCCGAGCTTGAGATTGAACTCATCAGCGCCAACACCTGGACCGTGAACAACGCCTATGCCGAAAAGATGTCGAGCGGTCGTGTCTTTATCATGGGCGACGCGGCGCATCGTCACCCGCCGTCCAATGGGTTGGGTTCGAATACTTCTATTCAGGACTCCTTCAACCTTGCTTGGAAGCTGGCGGCGGTGCTGAAAGGCGAGGCCGGAGAGCGTCTGCTCGAGAGCTACAACACCGAGCGCGCGCCTGTGGCGAAACAGATTGTTACCCGCGCGAACCAGTCGATTGCCGAGTTCGGCCCGATCTTTGAGGCCTTGGGCATGACCGGCGGCACGGATGTCGAAAAGATCAAAGCCAATATGGACGCGCGCTGTGACACGACGGCCGCCGCCGAAGAACAACGCGCCGCGCTGCGCGATGCGATTGCGTTCAAGAAATACGAATTCGATGCCCATGGTGTCGAGATGAACCAACGCTATAAATCAGACGCCATCGTCACCGATGGGCAGATGGAACCAGATTTCGCATTGGACGCGGATCTGCACTATCAGCCCACCACATGGCCCGGGGCTCGGATCCCGCATGCCTGGCTCTTTGATGCAGAAGGTTGCAAGCACTCTACGCTCGATATCACCGGAGGTGGCAGCTTTACCCTGCTGACGGGTCTGGGTGGCGAAGCCTGGATCGAGGCCGCCGCTAAGGTCAGTGCAGCGCTGGGCATTACGCTGAAGGCCCATGTGATCGGCCCGCGTCAGACCTATGTCGACCATGTTGGCGACTGGGCCCGTGCACGCGAAATCGGGGACTCTGGCTGCATCCTTGTGCGCCCCGACCAACATGTTTGCTGGCGTCAGGAAGTGCTCGCGGATAATCCTGAAACAGAGCTGACCCGGGTCATGACCCAAGTTCTAGCGAAGTGAGGCTAAGATGAGCGAAGTAAACAAAGGCTATTTCACCGAAGAAAACTCGGCCGATGTCGTGATCAGCCGCATCGCAGACAGCACAGAGCCACGTTTGGCCGAGGTCATCTCAGTGATCACCAAACACCTCCATGCCGCCGTGAAAGAGATCGAACCGACTCAGGACGAATGGCTGACCGCGATCAAGTTCCTGACCGAGACGGGGCACAAGTCAGACGACTGGCGGCAGGAATACATCCTGCTCAGCGACATCTTCGGCGTCTCGATGCTGGTGGACGCGATCAACAACCGCAAACCTTCCGGGGCGTCAGAGTCCACGGTCCTCGGCCCGTTTCATGTGCCAGATGTACCGGAGCTGCCGATGGGGGCAAACATCTGTCTGGACGGCAAAGGGCATCCGATGTTGATCAAAGGGCGGATACTGAACACAGAAGGGGCCCCCATCGCGAATGCCAAGATCGATGTCTGGCAAACCAATGATGACGGGTTTTATGACGTTCAGCAGAAGGGTATTCAGCCCGATTTCAACCTGCGTGGTGTGTTCCGCACCGGTGCGGATGGCACCTACCACTTCTGGGGCGCCAAACCGCGGTTTTATCCGATCCCTGATGATGGTCCTGTTGGGAAACTCTTGGGCAACCTTGGCCGGCATCCATTCCGCCCGGCCCATCTTCACTACATACTGGAAGCGGATGGATATGAAACTCTAGTCACGCATATTTTCGACCCTGACGATGAGTACATCCATTCCGACGCGGTCTTTGGCGTGAAAGAAAGTTTGCTAGCCAAATTCGATCTGATCGAGGATCCAGAACGCATCGCCACTGAACACCCAGACGGGCCATTCTACGAAGTCATTCACGATTTCGTGCTGGCGCCCGAGGCGTAAAAACGCCATGTAATTGCACCCGCGAAACTGTCTTGGCGGGTGCGATCATCGCGCGGTGGGGGCGCATAAATCTCAGCGAGAGTTTGCGAAATAGGCGCAAGCCGTTTGAGCTTTGAGAAAGCTACTAAGCCAATCACCCTGCCTAGGACCTCGCACATCACAAAACCTGAGCTAGAAACGCTGCCAAAATACCATCAAGACATGGTCAAAATGACCCAAAACTGGCTTGACCAGATGGTCGTTGGATAAAACTGTGTCCGTTTTCCTCCAGCCTCATTGCGAGAGAACAGGTGCATTTCGCCGTCTGCGATGATGTGTCCGATGCCGATTTAAACAAGTTTTATATGAACGAATTGGAACGCCTTCTGGGCACGAATGAAAACGAAATCGCAACAAGCTTTCTGGCATTTACGTAAGGTCAGGAGGCGTTTGACGACTACCTCAGCTTGCTCAATTGGTTTCAGCAACTTTTAGAACAGGCAGAGTTGACAGAACATGTGCAACCCGCGTCGTTTCATCCCCGGTATCAGTTTGAGGACGTGGCACTGAATGATGTTAGCCACTTTACCAATCGGGCGCCCTTTCCAACGATACAACTTCTGCGACAAGACCAGATAACCAAGGTTCTTCGCAATGTTTCGGACCCGCAGAAGATTTACGAGGGCAACATAAAAACACTACAAAAACTTTGACGCCAAAAGGTCGAGGGGCTTTGCCCTTGGGGGACTTAAGATTCGAAAAGACTTGTTTTTTAGCCGGGTTCACTGCCGGGCTTAGGTCAAAAAGCGGCTACGCTAAGATTGAGTTTAACTCACTGTGCTTTATAAAGCTTCAAAACCAAAAAAATTGGCAAAGAACTCAAAACGTCAAGTTGATGTGACGGAGGCCAAGGTCTGCTTTGAGAAACTGAACTCTAAGGACGTATCAATTTTCCAACGCCCACTTCGGGCCGTCAGTGAGGAAGAAATGTAGCTTAGTAATCCCTGAATGCTGCGATGCAACCGAGGTCGGATTCGAGCCCAAAGTTGACCAGGTTGCGGTTGCAGCAAGATGATCGGATTGGGCGGGAAGCTGACAT
>JABSOU010000104.1 GCA_013215215.1 Cognatishimia sp.
CAACACAGGCCCCTGCCCGTCTTCGCCAAAGTCCAGAACCGCTGTGAAAATGCCTGGAACCGCGCCCTCAAAACGCAAGGTCGCAAGCGCCTCAGCCTGGGTGCTGCTGTCTATGGTCACAAACAGCGCTTCAGTTCCAAAAGCGCCAGGCGCAGACACCGCAAACAATGTCACGGCATGGGCAGATCTGTTATAGATCGACAGTTTCAGCGTCAGGTCTGTGCCATCAAAGCTTTCAACCTCAGCATCCGCAATGATGTCAGCGGCCCCATGATCGTCATGGGCAAGCGCCACGCTGGGCACGGCCAAAGCCATCGCGCAAAAGCTGCGGCGCGTTAGGCGGGGATATGTTGGATCAACCGTCTTCATGGCACATAGAACGCCTGCGCAAACAACTTCCGTCGCGCCTTTTTACATTTTTTTGACATCGCTGCATTTTTTCCCTTGCGGCTGACGGACAGAGTTTATATCCCACGCCTCACCTAAGGAAGCGGGCGTAGCTCAGGGGTAGAGCATAACCTTGCCAAGGTTAGGGTCGGGCGTTCGAATCGCCTCGCCCGCTCCAATTAGGGACAGATGCACCACCCATGCATCAGATATGACGATGGTTTGCGGGCGTAGCTCAGGGGTAGAGCATAACCTTGCCAAGGTTAGGGTCGGGCGTTCGAATCGCCTCGCCCGCTCCATCGGTCAAACTTCCAATAAATCACGCAATAGCTTGGACATTCGCGCAGGCCTGCCTATAAGGCCGTGACGATAATCTAAGGACAGGCCTCATGCGGACAGCCAGCGTCTCTCGCGCCACTGCAGAAACCAAGATCGACGTCGAGATAAATCTCGACGGCACCGGAAGCTATGACAACCAGACGGGTGTTGGCTTCTTTGATCACATGCTGGATCAGCTGTCGCGCCACTCGCTGGTTGATATGACGATCCGCGCTGAGGGGGATTATCACATCGATGATCACCACACGGTCGAGGACACGGGTATCGCTTTGGGGCAGGCCCTGGTGCAAGCGCTTGGCGACAAACGCGGCATCCGGCGCTATGGCGAATGTCATTTGCCAATGGATGATGCGCAGGTGCGTTGTGCGTTGGATCTGTCAGCGCGGCCGTATCTGGTGTGGAATATGGACATTCCGACCCAGAAGATTGGTCAGTTTGACACCGAACTGGTGCGTGAGTTCTTTACCGCTTTCGCGACCCACGGCGGGATCACCCTGCATGTGGATCAGATCCATGGTCTGAACAGCCACCACATCGTGGAGGCTGCATTCAAAGCCGTGGCACGGGCGCTGCGTATGGCCGTGGAAACCGATCCGCGCAAAGCCGGCGACATCCCGTCGACCAAAGGCACGCTCTAGGCGGGCACTGCCCTGCGCTGCCCATCGCGGCGCAGGATCCATTCTGCCAAGAGTGCGTTGGGCACCCAGCAGAGCCAGGCCACCAGCGTGTATCCTGTTTCAAACCCTAGAGTTGCTGCTAGGATCGGCAGGTAAATGCGTAATGTGACGGCCGCCAAAGTCAGCGCCGCCGACCGGATCATCCAGCGCCGATGCGCCGCGATATCCCCCAACATTGCAAGCCGCACCGCGTTGCCCGTGACATATAGCCAAGCCACACCTAGCAAAGCGAAACCAGCGCCTGCGACGGATCCCGTTTGCGTCGTCATTGCCAGCCAAACACCAGAGATGCCGCCGAGCAGAATGGCAACGGCATAGAGACGTCCGAGCCGGCGGTGCAGCGTCAAGTGCCGCATCCTCAAGCGTGTCCAGAACTGGAATGGCACCAATGCCAAAGCGATCGTGGCCCCGACGACATGTCCGTAAAACACCAACGGGCGCTCCAACGCGTGATAGATCATTGCCGGTTGCGCGAGCTCTAACGCTACAAAGGCAAACCGAAGCGACGCCAGAACGACCACAAAAGTCAGCGCCCAAAGAACCCCCAAAAACCATCGCATTGCTGTGTTTTGCATCATCGTAGCAACCCCCAAACCTGACGCTGTCAACTTTAACTTGACGCTGTAAAAATCATTTTAACTTGACGCTGTCAACCCAGTCGCGCAATTAAGGGTCATGCGCGCCATCACTCCAGCCAAGAAACACCACCACGGAAACCTGCGTCCTGCCCTGATCAAAGCGGGGTTAGAGCTCTTGGAAGAAGGCGGGATTGACGCGCTGACCTTGCGAAAATGCGCCGCGCGTGCGGGTGTTTCGCACGCCGCCCCAGCGCATCACTTTGATGGGCTGCCGGGGTTGAAACAGGCCATCGCGACCGAGGCATTTAGCATATTTTCCAAACACTTGCAGGAAGCCATCGACACAGGCGAGCAATCCGCACGGGGTCGCCTCAAATCGATCTGTCGCGGGTATCTGCAATTCGGACTCACCCACCGCGGCCTGTTGAACGTGATCTTTGGCTTTGACGGGCTCGCGGCCATCGCCAACCCCGAAGGCAAAGACGAGGCCCATGCCTATTTGATCCTACGAGGCGTCTGCGCGCCTTTTGTACCCACGGGCACCGACGAGCGCATCGTCGAAGCACAGGTCTGGTCACTGATTCACGGCTTCACTCTGCTGTATATCGCCGGGGAATTCGGCTCCCCTCCGCCTGACATCGACATCGGCCCTTTTGATGAGGTCATGGCGCTCTTGGACCGCATAGGCTCCCCTCCCTCTTGACCCTGCCTGCATTTGGCGGCAACTGAGAGCGCAAGTGATCAAAGGACCCGCATGCCATGCTGACAGCCATCATCGATTATGAAAGCGGCAATCTGCATTCCGCAGAAAAGGCCTTTCAACGCATGGCGCAAGAATTGGACGCGGGCGAGGTCGTGGTGACCTCGGATGCCGACACTGTCGCACGCGCGGATCGGATTGTTCTGCCCGGCGATGGTGCATTTCCCGCCTGTGCCGCAGAGCTGCGCGGCCACAAAGGCATCTATGACGCAATGGTCGAAGCGGTTGAAACCAAAGGCCGCCCATTCTTGGGCATCTGCGTCGGCATGCAGTTGATGGCCACGACAGGACATGAATACGAAAAGACACCGGGCCTGAATTGGGTCGCTGGCGACGTTGAGAAAATCGAACCAAGCGATGCCAGCCTAAAGGTGCCGCATATGGGCTGGAACAATCTCGTGATTGAACGCGCGCACCCCCTGCTTGACGGCGTGTCAAATGGCGACCACACCTATTTCGTGCACTCTTACCACTTCAAAACCCACCGCCCCGAGGATCGTATTGCCTATGTCGATTACGGGCAGGACATCACGGCCATTATCGGACGCGAGACGATGGTGGGCATGCAGTTCCATCCAGAGAAAAGCCAGCATGTCGGACTTCGCATGATCGGCAATTTCCTGACCTGGACGCCATAACCGCAACAAAAAAGAGCGCCTCAAAGGCGCTCTTTCTTCTTTGAACTTAAATCAGCTTAGTTCACACGCTTCCAGGTGCCGCCGTCACGGCAAATACCCAGAACACAGCCCGACACGGCCAGGCTGTTGCCGCTGAGAACCATCTTAGATTTGTAGGTCTTGTCACGGTCAGGCGACCAGATCTTGCCCTTGCCGTAGTTGCCGCCACCCAGGTTCTCCATGTCCCAGATGATCTTCTTGCCGATGTTGTCGGTCACAAGATTGCTGCCATCTGGATTAAAGGACTTCACCAGAGTGCCACAGATCGTGGACCCGCAGTTGGTGACTTCGATGTGGCCATAGTTGCCGTTGTCATCTTTCGCGGTTTGCCAAGTGCCATGCACCGGATCCGCCAGAGCCATTGTTGCGCCAAAAACCGTCGCAGCGGCTGCAATCAAGACGTGTTTCATAGTATTTCCTCCCAATTTTGCGAAAATCATGAGACAGAGACGATTTTCGATCAACCCTGACTTTGGGTCAGGTTGCATTTCACATCCTCGCGTGCGAAAGCCCCCGTGACCAAAATACAGCAGTTCTCTGCCCTGACAAAACAGGACGCGCGCCATGATCCTCTACCCTGCAATCGACCTCAAAGACGGCAATGCTGTGCGCCTTTTGCATGGGGATATGGACAAGACGACCGTGTTTAACGAGAACCCCGCGGCCCAAGCGCTCGAGTTCGTCGAAGCAGGGTGTGAGTGGCTGCACCTTGTGGACCTCAATGGCGCTTTCGCGGGCGAACCAGTGAACGCAGCGCCTGTAAAAGAGATCCTGTCGCAAACCAAAGTGCCTGCCCAACTCGGCGGCGGTATCCGCGACATGGCCACCATCGAGATGTGGCTGACCCACGGCCTCGCCCGCGTCATCCTGGGTACTGTCGCTGTAGAAAGCCCCGACCTCGTGCGCGAAGCCGCCAAGGCCTTCCCCGGTCAGGTTGCCGTCGGTATTGATGCCCGCAACGGCTTTGTCGCCACCAAAGGCTGGGCCGAAGAAACAGACGTCCAAGTCACCGATCTTGCGAAATCCTTTGAGGACGCAGGCGTCGCGGCCATTATCTATACCGACATCCTGCGTGATGGCGCGATGAAAGGACCGAATGTGACCTCCACAGCTGAGCTTGCGAACTCTGTGGACATCCCGGTAATCGCGTCCGGTGGGGTCTCTTCCTTGGATGACTTGCGCGCGCTGAAATCATGTGGTGCATCGCTGAATGGCGCCATCTCTGGCCGCGCGCTTTACGATGGTGCAATTGATCTTGGCGAAGCCCTCGCACTCTTAAAGTCTTAAGCTTTCGTCTTGCCAAAAATACTCAAGAGACGGTTGGCTAAACTCTTAGTGCCTGCGGCTTTCTGACCTCTAAAATTCATGCGCGGAGTGCTTAGATGTAGGGTGTACGTAGTGATTGGAGGCAATTATGCCCAGTGTTTACGCCACCCCCCTCCCCGAAAATAGTCTGTTGCACCGATTTATCTCTCCCGGAGATTTTTGCGATTGTTTCGCCACCCAAGGTTCTGTCCCCTTGCGTGAAGCCGCGCATATTGCCACGTCATTCCCTGCTTGGGTTCAGGGTTTGCTTGCTTTGCGCAACGCGATTGTGACACCGTTTGGCCTCGCAAGTTCAGGTGAGCACTCGGCTGAGATGTTCGGCATTTTCCCATTGGTTGATGAATCCGAGAACGAGTTGATCCTCGGATTTGACGACAAACATTTGGATTTCCGAGTTTCGCTTATTTCAGACGGTCAGATGGTTTCCATGGCCACATGGGTGAAAACCCATAATCTAGGCGGCAAGATCTATCTTAATACCATCATGCCGTTTCATAAGCTGATCGTTCGAAATTGCGTTGCGCGGGTGGCGCAGGCATATCCCCCATTGGCGACAGCGTAAATTCTGGCTAAGAGGGCGCCAAGAGGTGCCCTACATGCTGAAAACCCGCTTGATACCCTGCCTGGACGTGGCCGATGGCCGTGTTGTCAAAGGCGTGAACTTCGTCGGCCTGCGCGATGCGGGGGACCCTGTTGAAGCCGCCCGCGCTTATGACGCGCAAGGCGCGGACGAAATCTGTTTTCTGGACATCCACGCGACGCATGAAAATCGCGGCACCATGTTTGATATGGTCCAGCGCACTGCTGAACAGTGCTTTGTCCCTCTGACTGTAGGCGGCGGCGTGCGTAGCAAAGATGACGTGCGGGCGCTGTTGCTGGCAGGGGCTGACAAGGTGTCGTTTAACTCTGCTGCCGTCGCCAATCCCGACGTGATCGCCGAGTCTGCCGACCAATTCGGCAGCCAATGCATCGTCTGTGCAATCGACGCGAAAACCGTGGGCCACGACGAAAACGGCACCCCAAACAAATGGGGCATCTTCACCCATGGCGGACGCAAAGAGGCTCTGGATTCAGACGGAAATCTCATCGACGCAGTCGAATTCGCCAAACTCGTGGCTGCCAAAGGCGCCGGAGAGATCCTTTTGACCTCGATGGACCGCGACGGCACGAAATCTGGTTTCAACCTACCCCTGACCCGCGCGATTTCAGATGCGGTCAATGTGCCGGTGATTGCCTCAGGCGGCGTCGGAAATCTGGATCACCTCGTTGAAGGCGTTACCAAAGGCGGAGCCAGCGCCGTGCTCGCAGCCTCGATTTTCCACTTTGGCGACTATACCGTGGGCGAAGCCAAGGCCCATATGATTGCCAATGGCATTCCAATGAGGCTGACATGAGCACCCTAAACAACCTCGCAGACACCATCGCCCAGCGCGCCAAAGCCGACCCAGACAGCAGCTGGACGGCGAAACTCTTGGCCAAAGGTCCCGAAAAATGTGCCGAGAAGTTCGGCGAAGAGGCGGTTGAGGCGATCATCGAGGCGGTCAAAAACAACCGCGAGGGTTTAATTGCGGAATCTGCAGACGTGCTCTTCCACCTGCTTGTCATGCTGCAGTCACGCGGCGTGACATTGAATGAAGTGCTTGCAGAGCTCGAAAAACGCCAAGGCACCAGCGGCATCGCGGAAAAAGCTTCCCGACCGAAATCCTAAAAGCGTCAACGTCTCCCCTGTAATCTGTCGCAGATAGAACTAGACAGATCTGCCCATTCCCACGCAGAGTACTAGACAGATCTGTTTAGTAACATGGTGCCCGCCAGATTTCGCGGGCCGTCCGGGGAGGAATGTCATGAAATCTCATTACCGCGCAGTCGTCATCGGTGGAGGCGTCGTGGGCGCGTCCGTTCTGTACCATCTGGCGAAATTTGGCTGGAAAGACGTGTGTTTGATCGAACGCTCGATCCTGACGGCGGGTTCCAGCTGGCACGCGGCGGGTGGTATTCACGCCCTGAACGCAGACCCCAATATCGCGGCCCTTCAGGCCTATACCATCGACCTGCTCAGCGAGATTCAGGAAGAATCAGGTCAGGACATCGGCCTGCATATGACAGGCGGCCTCACCATGGCGGGTACGCCCGACCGTTGGGAATGGCTGCAATCGGCCTATCGCACCTTCCAATCCATCGGCATCGAAGACGTCCGCCTCGTAACCCCAAAAGAAGCAGGCGAGCTCTGCCCGATCATGTCCACCGACGGTATGCTTGGCGGCATGTGGGCCGACCGCGAGGGCTATGTGGACACCACGGGCACCGTCCACGCCTATGCCACCGCCGCCAAGAAACGCGGCGCTGAAGTGATTGAACATAACCGCGTGCTTGAACTCCATCAGGTCGAAGGCGGCTGGCAGGTTGTGACCGAGAAAGGCACGATCCACACCGAGCACGTCGTCAACGCAGCAGGCCTCTGGGCCAAGCAAGTGGGCCGCATGGCGGGGATCGAGCTGCCGGTGAGCCCGCTCAATCACCACTACCTCGTGTCTGACACGATCCCCGCGCTGGAAAAGCTCGACTTCGAGGTGCCGATGACTGTGGACCTCGAAGGCTTCACATATATGCGTCAGGACCAAAAGGGCATCCTGCTGGGCATCTATGAGATCGACCACCAGCACTGGAACATGGACGGCGCGCCTTGGGAATACGGCTTTGAGCTGCAGCAAGAAGACCCCGATAGGATCGAAAAAGAGCTGATCCTTGGCTTTGAGCGCTATCCGGACCTGCAGAATGTGGGCGTGAAGACTTGGGTCAACGGGGCCTTTACCTTCTCGCCCGACGGCAACCCTCTGGTCGGCCCTGTGCGCGGCAAGCCCGGCTATTGGTGTGCTTGTGCTGTGATGGCGGGCTTCTTGCAAGGCGGCGGGGTCGGCAAGTCGCTGGCGGAATGGATGATCCACGGAGAACCCGAGGCCGATGTCTATGGCATGGACGTTGCGCGGTACGGCAAGTTTGCCGAGAACAAGCAATACATCAAGGAAACCACGGGTCAGTTCTATTCCCGCCGTTTCGTAATGACTTACCCGAACGAGCAACTGCCTGCGGGGCGACCTTTGAAAATGGCCCCAGCACATTCGGAAATGAGTGAGGCAGGCGCTGTCTGGGGCCAGAGCTGGGACATGGAAGTGCCGCTCTATTTTGCACCCAAGGGGTTTGAGGAAACGCCGACGTTGAAACGATCCAATGCGTTTGAGCATGTGGCGGCGGAATGTAAGGCTGTGCGCGAGTCCGTCGGCCTCTTGGATATCTCGGCCTTTTCGCGGTTCGAAATCACAGGACCGAATGCAGAAGCCTGGCTCGATAAAGTCATGGCCTGCACCCTGCCCAAACCCGGACGCGCGAAGCTCGCACCGATGCTGGCAGAGACCGGGCGTCTTAAGGGTGATCTGACCGTGTTCAACTGGGGTGATGGATCTTGGTGGATCATGGGATCTTACTACCTGCGCGAATGGCACATGCGTTGGTTTGAGGACCACATGATGGAGGGCGTCACCGTCCGCGATCTGGGCGAAGAGACCTGCGGCTTCTCGCTCGCGGGGCCAAATTCCCGCAAGGTGATCGAGAAACTGACGGATGGCCCGATTGGCGACCTGAAATTCATGGGCTGCGGCCAGTTCGACATCGGCATGATCCGCGCGAAAGTGGCGCGGATGTCGGTGGCAGGCGAGCTCGGCTATGAGATCAACTGCCGCTACGGCGACCACATCACCCTGCGGCGAATGCTGCTTGAGGCGGGCGCGGATTTGGGCATTCGTGAATATGGCTTCAATGCTTTGCTGTCGCTCAGGTTGGAAAAGAGCTTCGGCATCTGGTCTGCGGAATTCACCCAAGGCTACACGGCCGCACAAACCGGCATGGATCGCTGGATCGCTTGGGACAAAGGCGATTTCATCGGGCGGGATGCGGCGATTGCAGAGCGCGACGGCAATGGACCCGCACAGGTCGAGGTGACGCTAGAAATCGACGCCTCGGACGCGGATGCTTCTGGCTACGAGCCAGTCTGGCAGGACGGCAAGAAAGTCGGCTTCGTCACCTCGGGCGGCTATGGGCACACCGTCGGCAAGTCGCTGGCGATTGCCATGGTCAACCAAGAGGTCGCAGGCGAAGGCACCGATCTACAAGTCCACATCGTTGGCGTCGAAAAAGCGGCCAAGGTCATTGCGCCTTCGCCTTACGACCCAACCGGCTCTGCGATGCGAGGCTGATATGACAGACGCCACACAAACCCGATCGCGCAGCGGTCGGCGCGGCCGAGGGGGTAAACCCGAGGCCGCCGCCCCCCTGAGGGAGGTGAACTATCGTCAGCTTAAGAACCCGTTCCCCACGATGGACGTGTTCTCGGCCGACGAGATCGCCAATATGCACGAGACCGCCCTTAGGACGCTCGAAGAGCTGGGCATCAAGGTCCTCTTGCCAGAGGCGCGCAAGATCTATGCCAAAGGCGGCGCGCGTGTCGATGAGAGCACTGAGATGGTCTATATTGGTCGCGATATG
Source organism: Cognatishimia sp. (assembly GCA_013215215.1). Lineage (GTDB taxonomy): Bacteria > Pseudomonadota > Alphaproteobacteria > Rhodobacterales > Rhodobacteraceae > Cognatishimia. Next base: position 9,284 of record JABSOU010000104.1, read on the forward strand.
GTTGAGGCGGCGGTTGCTTCGGCGCCTAAGTCGATCAAGGGCATGGCAGGCGCGCGGCATCGCGATATCACGCTGGAGCTTGGCTCGCTGGTGTTTCAGCCCGGCGCCGGGGCTCCGAATGCGACAGACCTAGAGCGGGGCCGCAGGCCGGGATCGGCGCGGGACTATAAGGAATACATCCAGCTGACCCATCATTTTGATGTGTTTCAGATGATTTCGCCGCAGGTCGAGCCTCAGGATGTGCCGATCCACGAACGGCATTATTTCACCTCAGACATGCAGCTGACGCTGAGTGACAAGTTCCCCTTTACCTTCTCGCGTGGCACGCCGCAGGTGATGGATTGCTTTGAAATGATCCGCGATTTCCGCGGGATTTCAGACGATGAATTCCAAGCAAACCCCTGGAATTACACGATCATCAACACCAATAGCCCACGCACTTTGGACATCCCTATGGCACAGGGTCTGATTGATTTTGCCAAATTCGGGCAGATGTCGATTGTCACGCCCTTTACGCTCATGGGGGCCATGGCGCCGATCACAGTGGCAGGGTCGATTACGCTGAGCCACGCTGAGGCCTTGGCGGCAATCACTTTGGTGCAACTCACCAAACCCGGCGCGCCAATTTGCTATGGCACGTTTACCAGCAATGTGGACATGAAGTCCGGTGCACCTGCTTTCGGCACACCAAGCCACTTCCAAGCCTCGCTCGCAGCGGGACAACTCGCTCGGTTCCTTGGCCTTCCGTGGCGGTCGGCTGCGGGGTCTGCGAGCAACTGTAATGACGTTCAAGCAGCCAATGAAAACCAAATGGGGCTTTGGGGCTGTTTGATGGCGGGGGCAACGGTGGTGATCCATGCGGCAGGCTGGCTTGAGGGCGGGCTGACGGTGTCTTACGAGAAGCTAGTAACAGACGCCGAAGTACTGAATATGGTGGCTGAGCTTTGCGCAGGCAAAACCGCCAACATAGATGAGATCGGGTTCCAAAATGCCCTGTCAGAGGTCGACCCGTCAGGCCATTTCTTTGCCTCCAGTCAAACGATGGAACGCTATAATTCCGAGTTCTATGAGCCGGTTGTGCATGACTACGCCAATTTCGGCACTTGGACTGAACGCGGCGCGCAGGACACCAATACACGCGCCACGGCGGTCTGGAAATCCATCCTCGCGGCGGATAAACGGCCGGATGTGGATGAGGTCCGCGTCGAGGCTCTGCGCAACTTCATCGACAAACGGAAATCAGAGGGTGGCGCTCCGCCTGAAAGCTAACCAATGAGCAAACGCAAGCCCCCTACCCTTGTGCGCGACGATCCCGCGCGTGCGCCTCTGGTTGGCAATGTCAAAGTCACCCGCGAAGATTGGCTGAACTTGGCACGCAATGTGCTGGTGGATGAGGGCGTGGGCGAAATCAAGATCGCGATCTTGGCCGAGAAGCTCGGTGTTTCACGCTCCAGTTTCTATTGGTATTTTGAGAACCGCCGCGACCTTTTGGAAGCGCTTTTGCAGGAATGGGAAGCGCGCAACACCAAGACTTTGGTCAGCAAATGCGGGCAGCCCTCGCGGACGATCAGCGAAGGGGCTTGTAACTTTTTCCGCTGTTTTGTGGACACGAGCCTGTTTGACCACGGTTTGGATTTCGCCGTGCGCGAATGGGCGCGTCGGGATGTGGCAGTGCGTGCGCGTATTGATCTTGCGGATCAAACGCGGCTGCATGCGGTGACGGAGATGTTTCTAAGGCACGGTTACGAGGCCTATGACGCCGAATGTCGCGCGCGGATCCTCTATTACATGCAGATCGGCTACCACGCGTTGGATGTGCGCGAGTCCATGGACGTGCGTTTCCGCCGCGTTGCAGGGTATCTGAATGGGTTCACGGGCCAGGACGCGGATCCAGAGGCGCTCGAAGAGTTTCGCCGCTTTGCAATGGCGCATGCGACCTAAAGCTTTGACGAAATAATCCCTGTTGCGAACCCGCCCATGCGCAGCTCGCCAAAAAGGCGCTGATTTTCGATCTTGGGACAGCGGTTCATGATCACATCAAGCCCCGCAGCCCGCGCCTTGGCGGCGGCCTCAGGATGCTCGACCCCGATCTGCATCCAGATAGTTTTGAGGCCCGTCAGATGCTTCATCGCCTCACCGACAATAGGCGGCACCGCCTCGGATCGGCGGAAGATGTCGACCATATCCACCGGCTCGTCGATATCAGAGAGCGATGCCCGCACGGTCTGGCCGAACAGCATTTTGCCCGCATGGCCCGGATTGACCGGAATGACTTTATAGCCCTTCAGCCCCAAGTAGCGTGCGACATAATAGCTGGGTCGCACGGAATTCATGGACACACCAACGACCGCCACGGTCTTTGTGCGCTGGAGAACTGATTTCAAAAAGGCGTCGTCATAGGTTTCCATATCCAGCACCCTAGAAAGCAAATCCATGAAAGCAAAACAAAAAATGCGCCCAGACCGAAGTCCAGGCGCAGTCACGGAACGAGGGACAGTGAAGTCAGAGGCAAGAGTTCCGATCTTGCCCCTCTCTCATGAGATAGTGCGTCCACGAGAGGAATGAAGAGCATGTAATATGCTTGTGAACATATCGTTACGCGTTCAGCACTTGTGGCCAGTTCGCGTCAGCGTCTTTGATGAAGCCGTCCTTGTTTAACGCCCAACGGGCACGGACCGCGCGGCTGAAGTTCAGATAGAGTTTGTCGTTGTGGATCGACCAAGCGTTTGCCTCTGTCTTGGCGGTATAGCCTTTGGCAACGGCAAAGGCGCAGTAGCCGCCGTATTGCGGTGCCCAACGCTCTGGGTTGGATTCGAAGTCTGCGAGGTTCTCGGCACTGGCAAAGCGCCACTCGGCCCCTTTCCACACGATGGATTGCTCGGCGGAACCTTCGACATCGGTTTGTTCTTTGAAATAGGCGACAGGGTCATAGCCACGGATGGCCAGGCCATCGACGGCGAAAACTTCGGGAGTCATGGCGAGTGCGGGCGTTGCAAGCAGCCCTGCGGCGGGGGCGGCCATGGCGGTCAAAACAAAGTTGCGGCGGGTCAGCATTGGGGTCTCCATCGTTGCGATGGCAAGACAATATGCGCCCAAAATCGCTGTGACATCCCCGCCCACGGCTTTGTGAGCGCTTGCGAAGAATGTTTCAAACGCGCCTAGTCGAAAATATCAAAGAGATCGTCGACCCCATCAAAGAGCTTCTCACCCCAGCTTTTCAGCTTTTTAGACTTCTTCTTTTTGCGATCTTTGTTGCGGTAATAGTCGTCGCGGTCGTATTTCTTGTGCCCTTTGGATTTCTTTTGTTTCAAAGGCTTAGAATAATGCACCTCGTGACTTTTGGGCTTTACGGGCATCATTTTCAGATCGTGCAAAGGCGCAC
>JABSOU010000105.1 GCA_013215215.1 Cognatishimia sp.
TATTTGCGCGCCGAACTCAGATCACGCGGGTCATCTTCGATGGTACGAAAGAGGTCCCGCGCCGTGGTGCCAAACTGTGCAACTCGGCGCTCTAAAGCGCGGTCTCCGGCGCGAAGAATGGACTCCTTCATGGCCTCAAGATGCTTTTCCGCCTCATCCACGGCCCGCGCGACACGGTCTGTCTGGAAAGTGTCGATGCCGTCCATCCCTTTGTCGCGCATAGGATCAAGGCCAAAGGCAAAGCTGTGCAAAACAGCGCCGAGTACAGCAAAGATCACCGCATCAATCAGCCCATGACCCGCAATGCCAACCAGACCAAGTCCGACACCTGTCAGAACAGACCCCGCCAGCTTGCGCGGCATGGCTGGGCGACGCGCGACTTTGCGCGCCTCATAGGCTTCTTCGGCAATCAGACCTTCGCGGGTCAGCCAACCGGCCAAAAGCAGCACGCCAAGGGCCGCCAGATATTGCGCCATAACGATGGGCTCAGACGTGAAGGCCTTCCAAACCAAAGGCAGGGGCGCGATGAACAAAAGGTTGACGCGAAATCCGACTTTGCTGCGTTTCGCGTTTTGAAAGCCACCTTTAGGTGTCGACGCCGCCGAAGTGTCGCTCGCACCATCAGGGCTGAATTTACCACCATATCGCTGAGCCATCACGTACCTCCTGTAAAAGAGACGTAAAGGATCAATATGACAAGCAACACAAAGGACAGGCGCTGCAATCCATTTGCTGACATTAACAATTTACCCCCAAGAACCTTTGTCAAAAATCTAGGGGGTTTAATGCTGTCTTGCTAGGGGGAACTCTGGTGAAACCGCATCAAAGCTGAGGTTTGCCGACCCTTTGGTCAGGTTAGCGAGACTTACGCGGCCCGCGCGCCTGCGGTTTGCCATCCCGATTGGGTGAGGGGCGCTTGCCGGGCTCTCCCATAGGTTTTTTGCCGGGTTTGCCGCTGGCTGCGAAGGGCTTGCCACTCGGTTTGCCACCTGGCTTTCCAGAGGGTTTGCGATTTCGCGTGGGTTTCTTGCGGTCCTCTAGGGGAGTGACGTCCTCTAGACCCAGATGCGCCCGTACCGCGCGGCGACGGATTTCATCGACCTCGCCGGGTTTCAGATCGCCCAATTGGAACGGCCCATAAGACACGCGGATCAGCCGGTTCACCGTCAAGCCAACCGCGCCCATCGCACGTCGGATCTCGCGGTTTTTGCCTTCCTTAAGGGACACAGTCACCCAGGCGTTCGCCCCTTGCTGGCGATCCAGAGAGATCACCATCGGCGCGAATTTCTCACCATCTACTTCGATTCCACGACGCAGCGGCGCAAAGGTATCCTCAGTCGGCCGTCCATTTACCCGCACGCGGTATTTGCGGATCCAACCCGTGGAGGGCAGCTCCAGCTTGCGTTTCACCGCGCCGTCATTGGTGAGCAACAGCAGGCCTTCCGAGTTCAAATCCAAACGCCCAACTGTCATCACCCGTGGCAAGTCCTCGGGCAGCTCGTCAAAGATCGTTTTGCGGCCTTGCTCGTCCTTGTGGGTCGTCACCAGTCCCAGTGGCTTGTGATAAAGCCAGATGCGCTCGGGTTCAGCCTCGGCAATCGGCGCGTCATCCACAGTGATCTTCTCATGCCCCATGATGTTAAGGGCAGGGGATGTCAGCACCTTGCCGTCCACAGCCACGCGGCCTGCCTCGATCATACGTTCGGCTTCTCGGCGAGAGGCAACACCCGCGCGGGCGAGAACTTTGGCAATTCGGTCGCCCTTAGAGGCGTCTTTGGCCCTGCCTTTGGTTGTGGCTTTGGGCTTGGGGGGCTGTTTCTTGGTCATGTATGGGCTTTAACGGCCATTTGACGCTTGCGAAAGGGGGAATGCGCGGGCATCTGAGAGGGTATGCAGTTCAAAAGCCACATGGATAAGGCCCTTGAGGCGGCCCGAGCCGCCGGTGCGCGCGGCGAAGTGCCTGTGGGCGCGGTGCTCGTCGCTCCCGACGGGGTTCTCCTTGCTGTGGCCGGAAATCGGACACGCGAGCTGAATGATCCAACGGCGCATGCCGAGATGCTGGTGATCCGCGAGGCCTGTGCCAAGTTGGGTAATGAACGGCTGACGGGCTGTGATCTCTACGTGACGCTCGAGCCATGCCCCATGTGCGCCAGCGCCATCAGCCACGCCCGCATCGCGCGGGTTTACTATGGCGCCTCTGATCCCAAATCCGGCGGCGTCGCCCAAGGTCCGCGTGTCTTTGACCATAGTCAAAGCCACCACACCCCAGAGGTCTATGACGGCATTTCTGCTGAGGCCTGCGAGACTTTGCTCACAGACTTTTTCGCAAACAAACGCCGCTAGGATTTCTCTTGCCCAAAATATCCTGGGGTGAATTGGCGCATGCCAAGAGGGGCAAAGCCCCTAAAGGGTGATCGCCTCCATTACCTCAGGTTCAATCACATCAACGCCAGGCAAGGCATCCACCAGCACCTCTGCCGATTGTTCTAGCAAAGGAAAGGTCTTGTAGTGACAAGGGATCACCACCGTGAAATCAAAGAACTTCTTGGCCGCATAGGCCGCGCGTTTCATATCCATGGTGAAATGCCCGCCCGCGCAGAGGATCCCGATATCTGGCGCGTGTAAATCGTTAAAGATCTCCATATCGGCCATGACATCCGTGTCTCCCGAGACATAGATCGTGCGCCCTTCGCCTGAAATCATGAAGCCGCATTCGGTGCCCGGCACAATCGGCCCATTGGGCCCGGCAAAACTCGTGGAATGCACCGCATGCACCATGGTGACCGCGACGCGGCCCAGCTGCACGGTCCCGCCTTTGTTAAAGCCGATCGTGGTCAGATCTTCGTGTTCGGCCCAATAGCCCATGAGATCATATTGCCCAACCAGGGTCGCGCCAGTTTCGCGGGCTATGTCGCGGCAATCGGCGACATGATCAGAATGCGCATGCGTCAGCAGGATATGCGTCACGCCGTCGACCGCCTCTGCGCGTCGATCTTCCGGAAAGACGGGATTGCCGGTGAACCACGGATCAATCAGCAGGACCTGCCCATCAATCTCGATGCGAAAACTTCCGTGCCCGTGCCAGATGACTTTCATGATTTGCTCCCTATGTTTCCTGCAACCTTATCAAAGAAAGCGAGTCGGCAAAGATGGATCTGACAGCCCAATTGGATGGCTATTGCGAACGCATCGACCCGAGTTTCTGGTCCGAGCCCGTGAACGCCATCACAAACGCCGCATTTTTAATCGCGGCGGTTTATATGTGGCGTAGATCGCGCGGCTTGCCGATGGCGCAGGCGCTGTGTGTGGTTCTCTTTGCCATCGGCGTGGGCAGCTTCCTCTTTCACACCTATGCCACCACCTGGGCCGCAATCGCAGATGTGGCTCCGATTGCCGTCTATGTTCTGCTCTATATTTTCCTAGCAACCCGCGATTTCTGGCGGCAAAACACGCTGACCTCCTTGGGCGCGGTTTTGCTGTTCTTTCCCTATGCCTATGTGACATTGCCGCTGTTTGAGATGCTACCGGTCTTCCATGTCTCTGCAGCCTATGGTCCGGTGCCTCTGTTGATCTTGATTTACGCCTTTGGCCTGCGCAATCGCGCGCCTGATACGGCGAGAGGGTTGGCCATTGGAGCAACGATTATCCTCATCTCTCTGACCTTCCGCTCTGTCGATATGCCGGTCTGTGAAAACCTGCCTTTGGGTACGCATTTCATGTGGCATATCCTAAACGGTATCGCGTTGGGCTGGATGATCGAGGTCTACCGTCGCCACATGCTTGCACAGCCTGCCAAGCAAGGCTAAACGCATTGCAAGTTTAATCGGAGTTTTCGCATGTCCATTGACAGGGATACCGCCGCGCGCGTGGCCAAACTGGCGCGCATCAAGGTCGAAGAAGACGCGCTGCCGGCGCTGGCTGAGGAATTCAACAATATTCTTGGCTTTATCGAGCAGCTCAATGAAGTGGATGTCGAGGGCGTCGAGCCGATGACCTCTGTCACGCCTCAACGTCTGAAACGTCGCGTGGACGAAGTCACCCAGGGCGATATGCCAGAGGCGGTGCTGAAGAACGCGCCGGATTCTCGCGAAGGCTTTTTTGCCGTGCCGAAGGTGGTTGAATAATGTCTGATCTGAACAAACTCACCCTGGCCGAAGCACGCGACAAACTGCGCGCGAAAGACGTGACATCGGTCGAGCTGACCGAGGCCTGCCTGACCGCGATTGAGGGGTCCAGCGCGCTGAACGCCTTCGTGCACAACACACCAGAAATCGCGATGGAGCAGGCGAAAGCCGCCGACGCGCGTTTGGCTGCAGGTGATGCGCCCGCCATGTGTGGTCTGCCGATTGGCATCAAAGACCTCTTCTGCACCAAAGGCGTGCCCTCTCAGGCGGCCAGCGGCATTCTCGAGGGGTTCAAGCCAGAATACGAAAGCACCGTCAGCCAGAACCTCTTTGATGACGGCGCGGTCATGCTGGGCAAGCTCAATATGGACGAATTCGCCATGGGTAGCTCGAACGAAACCTCAGTTTACGGCAATGCCGTAAACCCATGGCGTCGCGGCAATGACGATGCAGAGCTGACACCAGGCGGCTCCTCTGGTGGCTCAGCCTCCGCGGTTTCCGCAGATCTGTGCCTCGCGGCCACCGGCACCGACACCGGCGGCTCGATCCGCCAGCCTGCGGCTTTCACCGGCATCACCGGCATCAAGCCGACCTACGGTCGTTGCTCTCGTTGGGGCATCGTGGCCTTTGCGTCCTCGCTCGATCAAGCAGGCCCTATGACCAAAGACGTGCGTGATGCAGCCATCATGCTGGAAACCATGTGCGGTCACGATCCAAAGGATAGCACCTCGGCAGACCTCGCCGTGCCTAATTTCGAGGCCATGCTGACGGGCGACATCAAAGGCAAAAAGATCGGCATTCCAAAGGAATACCGCATGGACGGTATGCCAGAGGAAATCGAAAAGCTCTGGGCAGACGGCACCGCGATGATGAAAGACGCGGGTGCCGAGATCGTTGATATCTCGCTGCCACATACGAAATACGCGCTGCCAGCCTATTACGTGATCGCGCCTGCCGAAGCGTCATCAAACCTCGCGCGCTATGACGGCGTAAAATACGGCCACCGCGCCAAGTTGGAGGCAGGCGATGGCATCACCGAGATGTATGAAAAGACACGCGCCGAAGGCTTTGGCCCCGAGGTGCAGCGCCGCGTGATGATAGGCACCTATGTTCTGTCGGCGGGCTTCTATGACGCCTATTATAACCGCGCCCGCCGCGTGCGTGCGCTGATCAAGAAAGACTTCGATGATGTCTTCGCGACCGGAGTTGATGCGATCCTGACGCCAGCCACGCCATCTGCTGCCTTTGGCCTTGGCGAAATGGCTGACGCGGATCCGGTGCAAATGTATTTGAACGACGTCTTCACCGTCACCGTGAACCTCGCAGGCCTGCCCGGGATCTCAATTCCAACTGGTCTGGACAAACAGGGGCTGCCGCTCGGTCTGCAACTGATCGGCCGTCCTTGGGAAGAGGGCGATCTGCTGAATTGCGCCTATGCGCTTGAAAACGCAGCCGGTTACGTAGCAAAACCGAACAAATGGTGGTAAAACGCCGCCAACGATAAGGCGAAAGAGGCGTTCAATATGCGGGTGATCTTAGGCTTAGGTGCGGTTCTGGCCCTGACGGCTTGTGACGTGCCGGTGCCCGATAGCGGCGTCGGTTTCGACAATGGCAACTTCAAGCCCCGTATCTCGGATGAGCCTCTGAACGCGACGACCACAACCTTGCAGCCTGCGGAATCCGTGAGCAGCGAAACGCTCGACGTGCTTCAAGCAACAGCGCGTCCACAGCCTGCGGCTGCCGAGACGGGTTTCGTCGAGGCCAGCCCCTCTAATCCGGCGCCGGTGCAGGTCGAGAATTCTGGCATCTCGGACGAGAACGATTTCGCCGCTGTTGACGCGCGCCGCTCAATCGAGGATGACGCACAGCGTCGCCAGCAGATTGCCGCGCAGTATCAACAGGTTGAAGCCACGGACCTGCCTGAACGCGATGGCGGAGCAGGACCGAATATCGTCGAGTACGCAGTGCTCAGCAAAAACCCCTTGGGCAACCGCATCTATCGCCGCATTGGCCTAAATGCCGCGAACCGCTTTGCCCGCAACTGCCGCGCCTATCCAAGCTCGGACCAGGCGCAGATCGATTTCCTGTCGCGAGGCGGCCCGGAACGCGACCCGCGCGGCCTGGATCCTGACGGTGACGGCTATGCCTGCGCCTGGGACCCCACACCATTCCAAAAGCTCGGCGGCTGATGGGCCCTCAGCCCGACATCATTGAAACGCCATCGCCGAACTTCGGCCCCCGCAAAGGCGGCGCGACGCCCAGCCTTATTGTTGTGCACTACACAGCCATGGAGACGGCCACGGCCGCTCTTGAACGGCTCTGTGATCCGCTTTTCGAAGTCTCAGCCCACTATCTGATTTCGGCCCAAGGAGAGATCCACCAACTGGTCGCCGAAGACATGCGCGCCTGGCATGCCGGAGCAGGGCAGTGGGGCGACATCACAGATGTTAACTCCCACTCGATCGGCATTGAACTGGACAATCGCGGCGACCATCCTTTTGCCGAACCGCAAATGGTGGCTCTAGAGGGTCTCTTGTCCGATGTTCGGAACCGCTGGTCCATTCCGCCTCAAAATGTCATCGCCCATGCCGATATGGCGCCGGATCGCAAATTTGACCCGGGTCCGCGTTTTGACTGGTGTCGGCTCGCGCGTGAGGGACTAAGCGTTTGGCCCGACGCTGATCACGATGAGGCCAAGGACTGGCATACGTTGGCGCAAGAGTTCGGCTATCCCGATATGCCAGAAGCCCATGCAGCCTTTCGCGCGCGGTTTAGGCCCTGGGCCTCGGGATCAGTGGATCAGGAAGACGTGCGTATTCTGTCGCGCCTATTGTCTCAGGTTTAACAGGACAGTCGGATTTACGAACGCCTTGGGGAGCATGCGCCGACTTTTCCCCGTTCTGCATTCGGGCCCACACAGTACCACAGGTATGCACATAAAACTGTGAGGGTCACATGGATACCGCTTTAAACTCTGTTGGCTGGCTACAGGCCAACGTCATGAATATTGTCTACGTCATTGCTATCGCGCTTGCGGCAATCTGGTTGTCGGGGGTGATTAAGTCGCTCGTCCTGCGAATGGGAAAATCACATCCAGCGCTGGATGAAACGCTTTTTCATTTCCTGGGATCCATCGCGCGATATGCTGTGTTGATCTTTGCAGGCATCATCATTCTGGACCGTTTCGGCATTCAGACGACGTCTCTCGTGGCAATCCTAGGTGCTGCAGGCCTTGCAGTCGGTCTTGCGCTGCAGGGCACGCTGTCGAGCCTGGCTGCCGGTGTCATGCTAATCCTGTTTCGCCCCTACAAAGTGGGAGACTTCGTCGAGGCGGCGGGTACTTTCGGCAAAATCGATGCGATCACCTTGTTTACGACGGATATGATCACTTTTGACAACCAGCACATCATCATCCCGAATTCAGAGATCTGGGGCACCAAGATCACCAACCATTCTCATCACGCGGTGCGCGGCGTCGAACTAGTGGCCTCTGTCGCCTATGGTACCGATATCAAAAAGGCCAAGGCGTCGATTGCCAAAGTGCTGAAGGCCAATAAACAGATCCTCTCCGATCCGGCCCCTTTTGTCGAAGTTGAAACTCTGGCGGCAAGCAGCGTTGATATTCTGGTGCGTCCCTTTGTGAATGGTGCAGACTATTTCGACGTCAAATATGCGGTGCCACAGGCCATTTACGAGCAGTTTGCTAAAGACGGTATCGAAATCCCGTTCCAGCAAATTGTCATTCACAACGCCAAGTGAACCTAAGCCTTAGGGCTGGCGGCCTCGACGCAGGGGATCGCTTGCCCTTCATCTTGCCAAAAATACTCAAATTCCCCACACGCCCCAAGCGCCGTCGATTGACGCATGCCCCAAACCATCGTAACCACGCCCTCACGCAGGGGGCTGGATGACCGCGCGGATCGCGAGGAAAGTCCGGACTCCACAAGGCAACGGTGCCGGGTAACGCCCGGCCGGGGCAACCCGAGGGACAGCGCCACAGAAATCAAACTACCCGACATGTTTGGGTAAAGGTGAAACGGCGAGGTAAGAGCTCACCGCGTCCTTGGCAACAAGGATGGCACGGCAAGCCCCACCGGGAGCAATGCCAAATAGGGACCGCACGCCGCAAGGCAAGGACGTCTTGGCCCAGTGGTCCGGGTTGGCAGCTAGAGGGGCCTTGGTAACAAGGCCTCAAGATGAATGGTCATCCAGAGGGGGCAACCCCTTGGACAGAATCCGGCTTATAGGCCCCCTGCGTTTATGCTTTTTGCCGCTCGGCCATGGCCGTGAGCTCTGTCGCGAAGGTGGCCTTGTCCCAGCCAGATAGCACTGCTACTTTCAGCAAAGCCTGCTGCGTCTTGGGCGCAAGCCCACCGACCGGAGGATCACTGTCCAGATTGGTCGGGAAGGAATACCCCTCTGCCGTTGAGGAAATCACCGCATCTAGCGACGCCTCATCCATCTGCGCGGCTTTTAGCGCGTCAAACGCAGCCAGACACATGGCTGTGCGGTCCACGGTCTCCATTGCGCGCCCAAAGGCCGAAGAGATTTGCAAGAGGTTCACCATCCGCTCGATATCCGACGAGCGGTTCTCGCCCGCTGCATGAAACAGCGCGGGATTGAAAAAGATCGCGTCGCCTTTTTCGAGCGGTAACTGGATATACCGTTCCTCAAAATCCGCCCGAAAATCCTCGCGCCGCCAGGCCGCATACCCGGGGCGATAGAGCTGAGAATAGGGCAAGAGCTTGGTTGGACCACTTTCAATCGGCACATCGCAATGGGCAATGCCGCCCTGTAGCGTCATCAGTGGCGAGAGATCATGCACATGCGCTGGATAGGTGGCCGAAACCTCGGCTGTCTGAAACCCCAGATGATAATCCCGATGTGCCTGTTGCGCTTGCCCGCCCGGATGGACCAGATTGACCTGCGCGGTCATCTGATAGTTCGGCCCCAGCCAGGCCTCACAGGCCGCATCAATAATGGGAGACGCAAAATACTGCGCAAAGACCTCAGGCGCGGTCAGGCAGAGCTTTTGCAGAGAGTTCCAGATCCGGTCATTGCTGCCCGCCGCTGCGAAATGGTCGGCCCCTGATCCGGAGGCAGCCTTTTCCTCTGCGATGATCTGCAAATAGGTCTCGGTAGCTTGATCAATCGCCGCAAGATTGGGCTGCGCGCCCTTAATAACAAAGACACCGGGGCCTTGGTCTAAGACCCAAGCCCATTCGCTAAGTAGCCAACGGCGGTCTTGCGCGAGGTCAGAGGCCAAGGATTGGGCCGCATAAATCGGAACGTTCTTCTGAATGTCAGATGCCAAAGGCACATCCGCCTGTGAGGTCTGCTGCGTTGTCAGCTCTTGGAACTCTTTCAGACTGCAAGCGGCCGGATCGTAAAATCCGATGTGATCTTGGGGCATATCATTTCCTCCCTCATGAAATGCGTGGTCTTGACCAACTCTACCCAATCGCGCGCATTGATTGCCCAGCAAAACACATCAATAATACATCAATGACCCATCGCTTCCCGATCAAAGAAATCGCGCTTCAGTCTGGTCTCAGCACGGCCACCATCGACCGAACCCTGAATGGGCGCGCGCATGTCAGCCCGCAAACGCAGGAACGCGTGAAGGCGGCGATCTCAGAGCTTGAGGCGCAGGAACAGCAATTGTCGGCCCGAGGACGGCGGCTCTTTGTCGACATCATCGTCGAGGCGCCCCAGCGGTTCACGACAGAGGTGCGGGCAGCCTGTGAAGCGGTTCTCACCGAAACCCGATCTGCGGTGTTTCGCCCTCGGTTTCATTTCTTTGAGACCTTGGCGGAAGCCGAGTTGCTGACCCTGCTTCACCGGATCGAAAAACGTGGCACGCAGGGGATTTGCATCAAAGCGAGAAACGCGTCCGCGATCCAGTCAGAGATCGACCGGCTTGTAGCGCGAGGTCTCCCGATCTTCACTCTGGTGACTGACATTCTCCCGTCGCAACGAATGGGGTATCTCGGCCTGAACAATCGGCGTGCGGGCCAGACAGCCGCCTATTTGATGGCGCGGTCACAAGTGGGGCAAACAGGCGTGATCCTGACCACGCGCAGCCGTGATGATTTCTTTGGCGAGGCGGAACGTCACGAAGGCTTCCGAACCACGCTAAGTGATTTGCGTCCTGATCTGCGGATCGTTGATGTTTCAGGAGGAGGGGGGCTATTTTCTAACACGCTTGGCCNGATGGCCGATTTGGCCACCGCTAAAGAGATCCTCGGTGTCTATTCTATGGGCGGTGGTAATCGGGCCATCCTGACAGATCTCTCACGCGGCGCGCACAAGCGGCCGTTCTTCATTGCGCATGACCTCGACAAAGAGAACCTCAGCCTGCTGAACGCAGGGCAGCTGGACTTTGTCCTCTATCACGATTTGCAGCAGGATATGCGTCACCTGTTCCACCGTTTTGCAGCCGTACATGGGTTGGCACGCGACCACGACGCCCCCTATAGCAGCGACATTCAGGTGGTCACGCCGTTCAATGTCCCGCGCCATGGTCGTACGTCGACGGGGGCACAATCCTCGACCCTTTAAAAATATTTCAATATCGCTGCTATTTCCCCCGAACCCCATTGACTCGGCCCGCTACACCAGTAAAAGGCGTGCTTCATAGAGATTTCACGGGCTCCTTGCCGATCAAGGGCCCCGTTGTAGGAGAAAAAAAATGGCGAAGCCGACGACAATCAAGATCCGTCTGAACTCGACCGCGGGCACAGGCCATTTCTACGTGACCAAAAAGAACGCCCGTACCATGACCGAAAAGATGGTCGTGAAGAAATACGACCCGGTTGTGCGCAAGCATGTCGAGTACAAAGAAGGTAAGATCAAGTAAGATCAAAGACCTCTTTAAAATGACAGAGCCGCGCAGCTAGAGCGCGGCTTTTTCTTTTGGGGCCGCGCAAAAATTCCACAGAATTTCCTAAGCGTTCAGGACCCAGAAAAATGTCCAGATATCACACCCCTGCAATTATCGCAGAACCCGCATGCCTCTCTGATGCCGCCAGCATCTCGGCCATGATGCAGCGCTCCTATGGTCAGCTTTTGGCCAAGGATTATACCGACGATGTGTTGGAATGCGCCTTGCCGATGATGACCAAGGCGCAGCCAGACCTTTTGGCGACCGGCACCTATTTCGTCGTGCGCAATGCCAAGCGTGAGGTTGTCGGGGCGGGCGGTTGGACGGACCTCAGTCCAACCCGCGGCCTTGGGGCCTTTGGCGAGGGGCATGTGCGCCATGTGGCGGTGGATCCCAGCGCTTTGGGGCAGGGTGTGGGCCGTGCTTTGATGGAAGAGGTGTTTCTGTCAGCCCAGAGCTTTGGGATCTCGTCCCTGCGCTGTAATAGCACGCTGACGGCCGAGCCGTTCTATGCGGCGCTTGGCTTTGAGCGGCTGCACGAGATCGACGTCACCTTCGCGCCGGATGTGCATTTTCCGGCGGTCGAGATGCGTAAGATCTTGAATTAAGCAGGAGGGGCGGCGATCAGCCTTCGACGATGATCGTCGCGTCTTCCATGATCGCCGACTGCCATGTTTCTGGGTCGGTCACTGCTTTGATGTTGCCCCGCAACGTGATGCGGATGCTTTCGTCAAAATTGGTGATCGGTTCGGCCAGAGTGACCTGCAGGTTCGCGCCATGGTCGCCGTTGCCGCAGAGCGGGCAAAGGCCCATGTCGGACACCAGGATCAGCTCTTTGATGGTCTCGCCAGGCAGCATCGGGAAAGCGTAGCCCGAGATCAGGATATCCTTGCCGCGCTCTTCCATTTTCTCTGGGAAGGTCTTTTGCACCTCATAGGTGGTCTCGGTGACGATCTCTTTGATCTTGATCTCTTCGAGCAACTGCCACGCGTCAGTCGTTTCGGCATGCGCGACGGTGGCACCGGTGCACATGGCGGATCCCATAGTGGCGAAAAGAGCGAGTTTTCCAGCTTGCATTGGTCGTCCCTGTTGTCGTCCCCGAGGCGTAGAATGCCCTCTAACGCCGCATTTGTTAACAGTTTATTTGCCAAGTTGCGGATTTTCGCCATCACAAAAAAGTAAGGGCCGGAACAATGTCTGGCCCTTCCAAATGATTGTTTCCAAAACTGCTTATTCGCGGTTGCCCAGCAGTTGCAGCAGGAACATGAACATGTTGATGAAATCAAGGTAGAGGCTCAGCGCGCCCATGATGGCGGCTTTGCCCAGCCATTCCTCATCCATCGCATGCGCGTGGGCAAGGTAGGTGTTCTTGATGTTCTGCGTGTCGTACGCGGTCAGGCCTGCAAAGATCAGCACACCCAGAACCGAGATCGCCAGGCTCATGACGCCGGAGCCAAGGAAG
>JABSOU010000011.1 GCA_013215215.1 Cognatishimia sp.
GCTATGGCCGCTGGTGGCGCTGGCCACGTGCATGACGTTGACTTCTCTTACGAAGGTCCTTTCGGGACCTTCGACGAGAACCAGCTGCAACGTGGTCTGAAAGTCTACACCGAAGTTTGTGCAGCCTGTCACGGTCTGCAGTATGTGCCTCTGCGCACGCTGGCCGATGAGGGTGGTCCACACTTCTCAGACGCAGAAGTACGTCAGTACGCAGCAGACAACTTCGAAGTCTTTGACGCCGAGCTGGATGATTTCCGCGCGGCCAAGGCAACGGACTTCTTCCCAGGCTCCAACCTTGAAAACGCACCAGACCTGAGCCTCATGGCAAAGGCGCGTGCTGGTTTCCACGGCCCTTACGGCTCTGGTATCAACCAGTTCTTCAAAGGCATGGGCGGTGGTGAGTACATCTACTCCATCCTCGAAGGCTACACCGGCAAAGAGAAAACTCAGGCTGGCACGACCTTCTATGAGAACACCGCCTTCCCAGGTGGCTGGATTGCTATGGCACCACCACTGGAAGACGGTCTCGTTGACTTTGACGACGGTCACGACAACTCTCTGCACCACATGGCAGAGGATGTCTCGGCCTTCCTGATGTGGACCGCAGAGCCTAAGATGATGGCACGTAAAGAAGCAGGCTTTATCGGGGTGTTCATCCTCGCGATCCTGTCTGTGCTGCTTTACCTGACCAACAAGAAGATCTGGGCGCCGCACAAAGGCAAAAAGACTTCTGCCTAAGATTTAGGTGAGACAAATTTGAAAGGCCCCGCGTTTTTGGCGGGGCTTTTTATTTTGGGGCTCTGCCCGTTCGGCCCTCAAAAGCTTCTCAGGCTTTTGCAAGACGGGCCTCACCCCGGGATATTTCAGGCAAGGGAAAAAGGGGCGTCCCAAGTGACCTGCTTGCAGCCTACAAATCGGCCCAAACGGTCCAGTTCGGCGTGGAGTTTGTTCTGGCGCGCCATGGGCCATTTCACGCGGGGCTCTGGCCAGAAATTGATAACCGTAAGCTCTGATATCGCGCGGTTGGCTTTGACCTCGATGCGTCCGACAAAGCGGTCGCCTTCTAGGATCGGATAGACGTAGTAGCCCCATTTGCGTTTCGCGGCGGGAACAAACATTTCGATGCGGTAATCAAACCCGAAGAGGCGTTCCAGACGCGCACGGTCTCGGGTGACGGGATCGAAAGGGTTCACGATACGCAGGCGGGAAGAGGGCGCGGCGAGATCCTCGAGGCGGGTTTCGATATCTGGTGCGCCGTAGCCGTGGGTGATCGTTTTGTCCGCGTTCTCTATTTCAACCGGAATAAGGTTGGCCTTGATCAGCCAGTCTTTGGTTTCAACCGAGGTGCTGGCATCCCAGAAACGCTGGATCTCTCCTGCGGTGCCGACAGCGATATGGTCAATCGCTTCGCGCAAGAGCCAGTCGAGCTCCGCGTCTTCGGACATCTCGCGGCGACGCAGCTCTTCGGGAAAGACCCGTTCCGGCAGATTGTAGAATTTCGTGAAGTCCTTGCGAAAACAGGTCGCGAGCTCTCCGGCGAGCCACATGTAATCCAGCGCACGTTTGTGCGGGGGCCGCGCCCACATTTCCTTGGGGCGGTCGTTTTTCGTGTCAAATGCGTGCGTGGATAGCGCACCTTCGGTTGCAATGCGCGCCTTGATGTCGCGCATCAGATCAGTGCCCGCGACTTCTGTGTACCAGTGGTTGGCTTTCTTCTCCATCCGCCGGAATTGGCGTCGCCAAGCGGGCAGGGCCTTCATTGGAATGACTGAAGCGTCATGAGTGAAATGCTCAAAGATCAGCCGGTCCTTGGCCAACAAGGGGTTGAGCATTTTCTCGCGGTAGTTCTGGTTACGAGACCACAGGATATGGTGATGTGCGCGGCTGACGGTTTGGATCGTGTCCAACTGCACAAAGCCAAGTTGCTCGATCATCCCATAGACATCAAGCGGGCCCGTAGGCGTGTCAGACAACCCCTGCGAGGCCAGCCAAAGCCAGCGCGCTTGTTTATTACTGATCCGTAAAGCTGCCTGCATGATGCCTCCCGTTTGGGCATCAAACATGAGGCTCTAAACTCAGTCCAGCCCGATGATGTGCTGCTCGCCACGCTTGCGTGCCAGAACCATCTGTTTCTGACGCTCGCGGAAGCGTTCTTTGTCGCGTTCACTGGTTTCATCGACACAGTGATGACAGCTGACGCCTTGTTCATAGGCCGGGTTCATGACATCTTCTGGCAGGATAGGGCGGCGGCAGGCGTGGCACAGTAAATGCGGACCTTCTTTCAGCCCATGACCAACCGAGACGCGTCCGTCAAAGACGAAACACTCGCCTTCCCACGTGCTTTCTTCTTGGGGCACTTCCTCAAGGTATTTCAGGATGCCGCCTTTGAGGTGGTAGACGTCCTCGATCCCTTGGCCCAACAGATAGTTCGTCGATTTTTCACAGCGAATGCCGCCGGTGCAGAACATCGCGATGCGTTTGTTGTGAAAGCGGTCTTTGTTCTCTTCCCACCAAGCGGGGAAATCGCGGAAACTCGCGGTTTCCGGGTCTACCGCACCTTGGAAGGTCCCGATCGAGACCTCATAGTCGTTGCGCGTATCAATGGTGACAACATCAGGCGACTGGATCAGCTCGTTCCAATCCTGAGGATCCACGTAATTGCCGACATGAGCAGTCGGATCGACATTGGGCTGGCCCAGCGTGACGATCTCTTTCTTCAGCTTCACCTTCATGCGAGGGAAAGGTTTCTCGCTGGCGGTGCTTTCTTTCCATTCGAAATTCGCACAGCCCGGCAGGGACTGAATATGCGCGATCACCGCGTCGATGCCTTTGCGCGGCCCGGCAATCGTGCCGTTGATGCCTTCATGTGCCAAGAGCAACGTACCCGTGATCTCATTTGCGAGACACAGATCCAGCAAAGGCTGACGCAAAGCCTGATGATCCTCAAAGGAGGTAAAGTGATAGAGCGCGCAAACTGTATACATGCGCCGCGGCATACGCCTTGAGGCCTGTAACTTCAAGGACTAGGTTATCGAACAAAGACCAACCGGAGGGCGGGATGCGTAACGCACTGATCGTGATTGATGTTCAAAATGATTTCTGCCCGGGCGGGGCTTTGGCGGTGCCAGAGGGCGATCAGATCGTCTCAGGAATTAACGCGTTGATGCCGGAGTTTGATGCGGTGATTCTCACGCAAGACTGGCATCCGGCGGGGCATAGCTCTTTTGCCAGCAGTCACGCAGGCAAGGGCCCCTATGAGACGGTCGAGATGCCTTATGGCACGCAGGTGCTCTGGCCTGATCACTGCGTGCAAGGGTCCGGCGGGGCGGAATTTCACAAAGATCTCAACACGACCCGCGCGGATATGATTATCCGCAAAGGCTATAACCCAGCCATCGACAGCTATTCCGCGTTTTTCGAAAATGACCAGAGCACGCCCACGGGACTTGAAGGATATCTCAAGACGCGCGGCATTTCGGATGTGACGATGGTGGGGCTGGCGACGGATTTCTGTGTGAATTTCTCGGCCCTGGATGCGGCGAAACTTGGATGCAAGGTTTCTGTGCGCATGGACCTCTGCCGGGCGATCGATCTGGATGGCTCGTTGGCGGCTGCGACCACGGCCATGCAAGACGCAGAGGTTTCGCTGACCTAACGCCGCTTGCCAGAGGCGGCCGCGCGCTGCAAACTCGTCCCAAAGCATTTCCCGGAGACCCCTATGGTCGACATAGCCACCCGCGTCTGGACCCATAAGTGGAAGATTGACCCGATTGTCCGGTCTCTGATCGACACGGATTTCTACAAGCTCTTGATGTGTCAGAGCGTGTTTCGCAATCGGCCTGACACGCAGGTGCAGTTTTCGCTGATCAACCGCACGACCAAGGTGCCCTTGGCGGATCTGATCGACGAAGGTGAGCTGCGCGAGCAACTCGATCACGTGCGCTCGCTATCGCTCAGCCGGGGTGAAAGCACCTGGCTGCGCGGCAATACGTTTTACGGCAAACGTCAGATGTTCCGGCCCGACTTCATGGAATGGTTCGAAAATCTGCGCCTGCCGGCCTACCACTTGGAACGGGTCGGGGATCAATATGAGTTGACCTTTGAAGGCACGTGGCCCGAGGTGATGCTCTGGGAAATTCCGGCACTGTCGATCCTGATGGAGCTGCGGGGCAGGGCGCTGTTGCATTCGATGAAGAAGTTTGAGATTCAGGTGCTTTATGCCCGCGCCATGACCAAACTCTGGGAAAAAATCGAGGTACTGCAAAAGGTCGACAACCTGCGGATTGCCGATTTTGGCACCCGGCGGCGTCACAGCCATCTTTGGCAGGATTGGGCGGTGCAGGCCATGTGTGAGGGGCTGAGCGAGAAATTTGTAGGCACGTCAAACTGCCTGATCGCCAAGCGCCATGATCTTGAGGCCATCGGCACCAACGCGCATGAATTGCCGATGGTCTATGCGGCTTTGGCAGAAGACGATGCGGAACTCGCGCAGGCGCCCTATCAGGTTCTGGCCGATTGGCACGAAGAGCATGACGGCAACCTTCGGATCATTCTGCCTGACACCTACGGCACCGCGGGCTTCTTGGCCAACGCTCCGGATTGGCTCGCGGGCTGGACAGGTATTCGCATCGACAGCGGAGACCCCGCGGGCGCGGCTGAGATCGCCATCAAATGGTGGAAAGACCGCGGCGAGGATCCGTCGCAAAAGCTGGTGATTTTCTCGGACGGGTTGGACGTCGAAAAGATCGCAGAGTTGCAGGCGCAGTTCCATGACCGCGTGCGCGTGTCCTTTGGCTGGGGCACCTTGCTGACCAACGATTTCCGCGGGCTGACGCCGGGCGATCAGCTCGCGCCGTTCTCGCTGGTGTGCAAAGCAGTTGCCGCCAATGGACGGCCAACGGTGAAACTTTCAGACAACCCGAACAAAGCGATGGGGCCAGCGGATCAAGTCGAGCGGTACAAACGTGTGTTTGGCGTTGGCGTGCAGGAACGCAGCGAAGTTCTGGTCTAATCTTTCTCAGGATCACCGCGCAGGCGATGGGGCGATGTGCCAAACCGCGCGCGGAACAGGCGTGAGAAATGGCTGGCGGTGTTGAACCCGCAGGCGACGCCCACAGCCGTCACGGTCATATTGGTCTGCAACAGCAGTTGTTGCGCACGCTGCAGCCGCAGATCAGTGTAATATTTCTTGGGTGTCGCACTCAGATACCGACGGAATAGGCGTTCCAGCTGACGGGTCGAGATATTCACGGTCTTGGCCAGATCGGAAGGACGCAAAGGCTCTTCCAGATTGGTTTCCATCAGCGCCAGGATTTCCGAGAGCTTGGGGTGGCGGAAGCCCACGCGGTCTGCGGCCTGAATACGGGCGGAATGTTGGATCACGCGAATGCTGGTGTAGTTCAGGAAACCAGCGACCAGATTGGCCAGTTTTTCAGATCTCAGTTGCGAGACATGGAACAACATCAAGTCAATCGCCGAGGTGCCACCCGATGAACAATAGGGCGACGCGCTTGAGGTGAAGGTGTATTCGGTCAAATCGACCTCGGGGAATTCTTCCATAAAGGCTTGGCGCTTTTCCCAATGAATGGTCGCGCGCTTGCCGTCCAAAAGGCCCGCCTTGGCCAAAACATATGCGCCCGTGTAAAGTGCACAAAGCGTTGCGCCGATCCGGTCCGCTTTGCGCAGAAAACCTGAGACTGCGGAAAGGTTCTGACGCTCTACATCGTCGCCGGTCACAAGCACCACAAAGTCTTCGCGTTGCGGCTCGTCCAAGGGGCCATCGATGGGAAAACTACCGCCCAGCGCATCCGTCACGGGCGCGCCGTCTTCGCTAAGGACACGGATCTCGAAAGGCGCGCGTTCGCCATGTTTATTGGCAAGCTGCAGCACGACCAAGGCATGCGTAAAGGATAGCGCGGAATAGCCGGGCATCAAAATGAAGGTGAAACGAGGTGTTTTTGTCCCTGCCGTCATGTCGTTCTTTTTGGGTGGCGCCCTGAATAGAGCGCTGCCGAGTGGGTTTGACTGTTGGGCTTACCCTAGCGTGAGCATTTGCAATTCCAAAAGGTTAATTCAAAATTGCTGAGGGCCGCATGTGACCGGTCGACCAGCCGTTGGCGTTCTTGATGTCCCAATTGATATAGCGCTGGGCATGCGGATGTGCCGGATCAAGCGCGCCGAGTTTCACGAGGATCGCCGCGATGGCGCATTCGGCGGCGCGGGTGGAGCCATCTGTGATCTTAAGCGCGACGCCCAGTTTTTGCTCGGGCAAGATCGCGATGAAAAAGGCTTCGGCGCCGGTTTTGACCGCGATCTTGTTGCCGGCAGCATTGATCAGCCGTTCACAGGCGCGCCCCTCAGCGGAAATCAGAACCGGGTATTTCGCCATCGCGCGGTGAATGCGATAGGCGGCGCGGTTGCGTGCGTCGCCTTCGGGATTTGCCCCCGCAAAGAACCCCATAGCCCGCGCCATCCCTACAAGGCTTACCGCGTGGTTGGGCGCAGAACAGCCGTCGATGCCAAAGCCGGGGCTGGTCTCGCCCGTGACCTCCTCAAAAGCGCTCAGACAGGCTTGCTGCACGGGATGATCGATCTCGATATATTCCGAATGCCCGCCAAGATGTTTGTTCAACGTCAGAAAGCCCGCGTGTTTGCCCGAGCAATTGTTGTGCAACTGGCACGGGGTCTCACCCGCCAGCAACATCGCGCGACGGCTTTCCTTGTGGCTGGGTTCATGGCTACCACAGCGCAGGTCGGCTTCGCTCAGGCCAAGGTCGGACAGCCAGGACGCCACGCTTTCTGTGTGGATCGGTTGTGCCCCATGCGACGCACAGGACAACGCAATCTGCGCATCCGTCAGAGCAAATGCATCCGCCGCGCCGCTTTCCACCAAAGGCAAGGCTTGCAGCATTTTTGCAGAGCTGCGCGGCAGAACGATCTTATGGGGATCCCCCCAAGCATGCACGATTTCGCCCTGTGCATTGCAGACAACCGCATCCCCGTAATGGATGCTCTCTAGAATTGGGCCGCGTGTGATGTCGACCAAAGGCACGGATTGGGTCATGGTAACCTTCAATTTATGGCAAATTACCGCCAACGGGGCTTTATCCAGGCGGCACAATCAGAGTAGTGTAGCTGCATCGAGAAGAAAATGCCTGCGCTGATAAAAGAAACAAGTGGCGGCGGGCGCGGTTGAGGATAAGCCAAGGCTTGGAGGCTGGCGATATGGGATTTGCAAAGATGCGCGGAGTGATTGGCGGGGCGTTTTTGGGCGCGGCATGTGTGTTTGGCATGCAGGCGGCGGCTCAGGAAAGTACGAACCAAGTGGCGGCCAAGACCGACTGGAGCGTGTTTGAGGATGTGAACCCCAAGGAATGCTGGGCTGTTTCCACTTTTAAAGAAAGCGTGAATACCCGCGACGGCGCGGTGGTTGCTGTGCGCCGCACGCAAACCCTGTTGATGGTGTTTTACCGTCCAGAGGCAGGCGTGCGCGGCCAAGTGGGCTTTACCGGTGGCTATCCGTTTAAATCGGGCTCGACGGTTAATCTGAAAATCGACAACGACAGCTTTGATCTCTTCACCGAGGGCGAATGGGCATGGCCCTCTACTGCCGACGAAGACGCCAAAATCGTTGCCGCCATGAAGCGTGGCAAACAGGCGGTTCTGGTCGGTGTCTCAGGTCGCGGAACGCGCACCCAAGACACATTCTCTCTGCTGGGCTTCACCGCGGCTGTGGATGACGCGGGCAAGCGCTGTAGCTAAAGCTCAGGTCGTGGCCTGTACTTCATAGTGGGTCATGACCATGGTGCTTTCATCCAGCACCTCAACCAAACCCATAAGTTCTGGAAATTTGGCCGGGTTGAAATTTTCAGCGGCCTTTTTGGCATGCGCCATGCTTTGCCATTCCACCAGATCAAGGAACTCTCCGTCCTCAGACACAGCAATCTTGCGCGACAGAAAGCCGGGTTGGGCCGTGGCGAAGGATTGGCTGTCGTGCCACGCCGCGACGGCGGCTTCGACAGTGACACCGGGTTTGGTGCGATAGCGGACGGTTTCAAGAACGGGCATGGGGCTCTCCTATTTATGTTGCAGTCCTGAGCCTCTCATAGCGTCCCGTCAACCAATGACAGCTGCGCAAAGCGTTGCATTTCGCTATAGTTCGTGTATCTGACGCCTCTGATTTCCCGGAGACCAAGCCATGTCCGCCAGCGCACCGATCACGCAGGATGTTATGACCATTCCTCGCAAGACCCCCGAAGGGGGCAAGATCAACCTCGTCGGGTTGACGCGGGATCAGCTGCGCGCGGTGTTGATTGAGCACGGCACCAAGGAAAAGCAGGCCAAGATGCGTGTGGGGCAGATCTGGCAATGGATCTACCAATGGGGCGTGCGGGACTTCCACGAGATGACCAATCTGGCGAAGGCCTATCGGGCTGAGCTGGACGCGAAGTTTGTGATCGAGATTCCCGAAGTCGTGAGCAAACAGGTCTCGACCGACGGAACGCGGAAGTATCTGGTGCGGATCGCGGGCGGTCATGAGGTCGAGGTGGTCTATATCCCCGAGGACGATCGCGGCACTTTGTGTATTTCGTCTCAGGTCGGTTGCACGCTGACCTGCTCCTTCTGTCACACGGGAACGCAGAAACTGGTGCGCAACCTGACGGCTGGTGAGATCGTCGGTCAGGTCATGATGGCCCGCGATGATCTAGAGGAATGGCCCGTGCCGGGGGCTCCTAAGGATGAGACGCGCCTGCTGTCTAATATCGTGCTGATGGGCATGGGCGAGCCGCTCTATAATTTCGAGAACGTCCGCGATGCGATGAAGATCGCAATGGATCCCGAAGGGATTTCCCTAAGCCGTCGTCGTATTACGCTTTCGACCTCTGGCGTGGTGCCAGAGATTGCGCGAACCGCGGAAGAGATCGGCTGTCTCCTCGCGATTTCTTTCCACGCAACCACGGATGACGTGCGCGATGTCTTGGTGCCGATCAATAAACGTTGGAATATCGAAGAACTGCTGGGGGCGCTGGCGGCTTATCCCAAGGTTTCCAACTCCGAGCGGATCACCTTTGAATATGTGATGCTGGATGGGGTGAATGACACGGATGAGGACGCGCATCGTCTGATCGATCACATCAAACGTCACAATATCCCGGCCAAGATCAATCTGATCCCGTTCAACGAATGGCCAGGCGCGCCGTATAAGCGGTCGTCGAACAACCGGATCCGCGCGTTTGCGAATATCGTCTATCAAGCAGGCTACGCGAGCCCGATCCGCAAGACGCGTGGCGATGACATTATGGCGGCATGTGGCCAATTGAAATCTGCCACCGAACGTGCGCGTAAATCTCGGAAACAGATCGAAGCGGAAGCGGGCCTCAAGTAGCGCATCGCTCTCGTCCGAGCGCTCTTTGCAACAAAGAGGACGCGTCAGCGCCCGATGCGGGTTCACGGAAACTTAACCAAGAGTCGCTTTGCTGTGGCTATGGGAAAAGTTTCTGTCATGTTCAAATTGGATCAAACGGTGCTGGATGCGCTTGAGGCAGAGGCGCGTTCGGATCGCTCGAACATCGCAGACATCTTGCGCGATGCGATCAGGCGAGACCTGCGCCGGCGAGTCAAAGCAAAATCCGCGGCGACCTATGACCCCAATGTGATCGACGCTATGCAGAGCCTGTTGTCGCGGGACTTTGCAATGGCGTCCTGCTGGCAGGACCTTCAGGACCGTATCAGCCAAAAAGGCTATGCCTTGCGGGCCTCAGGCGGCGGACTCGCCGTTTTCGACCCCGCAACCCAAAAACGCATGGCCAAGGCCTCACATTTCGGAACCTCGGCCCATATGCTCGCCCGCCGCTTTGGCGAGGAGTACCCCGAGATTACCGTCCTGGGATCGCGTCACGCTTGCCAGTCGCGCCCCAGTTTTCAATCGCCTCCACGGCCTCTTGCGNCGTCTCGACAAACTGGAAAAGCTCCAAATCATCCGCCGAGATCGTGCCCGCATCCGAAAGGGCTTCCCAGTTTATGATCTTTTCCCAGAAGGTGCGGCCAAAGAGCAAGAACGGCACGCGTTCCATGCGGCCTGTCTGTATCAGCGTCAGAGCCTCAAACAGCTCGTCCATCGTGCCAAAGCCACCCGGAAACACGGTGATCGCCCGCGCGCGCATCAGGAAATGCATCTTGCGGATCGCGAAATAGTGGAAGTTGAAACAGAGCTCGGGCGTCACAAACTCATTCGGCGCTTGCTCGTGTGGTAGCACGATATTCAATCCAATCGACTTGCCGCCCGCATCCACAGCGCCGCGATTGCCTGCCTCCATCACGCCAGGCCCGCCACCGGTTACAATCACGTTCTCACGCCCGCCAGTTTCCATGGACTTCAAGGTCATCAGCCGCGCGAATTCTCGCGCCTCGTCGTAGAACTCTGACAAATCCGCCAAGGTTTGCGTGCGCGCCTGATCCTTTTTGGAGGGCTCAGGAATGCGCGCGCCGCCGAACAAGACAATCGTGCTCTCGATCCCCTGCTCGTCCTGCAGCATTTCAGGTTTCAGCAGTTCCAACTGCAAGCGGACCGGACGCAGGGCGTCCTGACATAGAAAATCATCATCCGCAAAGGCCAGTCGATAGGCCGGATGGCGCGTCTGGGGCGTATCTGGCACGTCTTTGGCCGAGCTGCGGTCGGTATGGGCATCGCGAAACGGGGTGCGGGGATCTGTGGTCATGAATGGGTCCTGCAACAAAATACTCTTCTTTGTGGTCAAGCTAGCCGTTGGTCGCATCCCTGACCAGCCACAACCGCGCGATGTCGCAATTCCTATGATAAACGCCCGATTCTGCGGGTGACGCCGCCTTTGGCTTTCGCTATCAAGGCGCAACTTAATTTGATCGGAGCGACTCTCATGTCCAATGCACAGCTCGAAACAGCCATCGAAGCCGCCTGGGAGGCGCGCGACACCATCACCCCCGCAACCACAGGCGAAACCCGTGAAGCCATCGAAGACACTCTGAACGCGCTGGACGGTGGTCAGCTGCGTGTCGCAGAAAAGCT
>JABSOU010000106.1 GCA_013215215.1 Cognatishimia sp.
GGCAATTCAACCAATGGCTCAATCTCTACCGCTATACCGGCCAGCCCGTGATCATGGCCTTCAACGGAGCCCAACCCACCCGCGACCTTGCGCGCCTATCAGATACAGAACTGGTCAAACGCGCGCGGCGGACGTTGGAAATGGCTTACTCTTAGGTGAAGGATCCGCAGATCTCTGGGGTATTTTACCCCACCTTCTCCTCAACCTGCGCCGCCAAGGCCTCGGCCCGCGCCGCCAGTTCCGCCATCGCATCCCGCATCGTCGCTGGCACCACCGGCACCTCAACCCGCTCGATATGCGCAGGGGCAGACCGCAGTCGCGCCAGCTCTTCTTCTTGCTCGGTCACTTTGGCCTCAAGCTCGCGCATCCGGTCTTCCATGCCCGCGGATTTATCCGCCAGCATGAGACCCGACATCAACAACATCCGCGCCTCGGGAATGCGCCCGATCTGAGACGTCAGAACCCGCGCCTCATCATCCAGCATCTTGGCCGCAGAGCGCAGGAAATGCTGTTCGCCCTCTTGGCAGGCCACTTCAAAATTCCGACCGCCAATGCTGATATCGACTTCTGGCATTACGCGCCCTCCGTTCCGGTTTTCACCATTGGCATCAAGGTCTTGATGATCACATCCGCCTCAGCGCGTTCCAGTTCCTGCGCAGCAATAGCCGCATCCAGTTCCACTTGCAGCGAGTTGTTGATCAGCTCGGGATCCACAACCATATCCGACGCTGCCTGACGCAGAGCCAGCGTATTGGACCGCATCAATTTATTCGACCGCCGCAGCCGCACCAGACGTTGGTTAAGTCCCGCCCAGGCCGCGCGTTCCTCGGCCGCCGCATCGCGGATCGCCTCGATCTCTTGCTGATGCGCGCCGGTGACCGCGGCCACTTCGCCGTCGGTGTCGCCCGAGGCCCGTGCCTCTGCCGCCGCGGTCAGAGCCTTCACCCGCGCCTCAAGCTGCGCATTCGCGGTGCGCTCTTCTTCCAGAGCCGCTTTCAAAGCTGCGATTTCTTCTGATTGATCGCCACTTTGATCACCACTAGCGGCCGGTGGGACATCGCCCAGAGTGTTCAGCCCCGTTGCAATCCGATCCATGGCCGCTGACAGCCGATTTTCCAAATCAGCAATATCGGTCATCCCGCGTCCCCATTCTTCTTCACGTCGTTTCACCCAGTTCAACGCCCGATGTACCCTCGGGCCTGCCCATCCCCCCGAGCCCCAAAATGTTAACGCAAACATAACAGAGGCCGAATCGAGCGGTTTCTGCGAGTGTACCCAATGAAAAACCAAAATGCTGCCCCTTTAACATCAAGGACTTGGCGGCGGCGCTTGATCTTATACGTAACCCTGCTATTGAGCCTCTCGACCCTAGACGTAAAGCGCCCAAGAAAGAGGATAGATCCCCGTGGACATCGCTGCACTCAAAGCCAAAAATCCTGACCACTGGATGAAGGCCACCGCCATTCGCGCCCTTGCCCTGGATGCCGTCAAAGGAGCCAACTCTGGCCACACCGGCATGCCGATCGGCATGGCAGACGTCGCCACCGTGCTGTTTGAGAAGCACCTGAAATTTGACGCAAAAAACCCGACCTGGCCTGATCGCGACCGTTTTATCCTGTCTGCGGGCCACGGCTCGATGCTGATCTATTCTCTGCTCTATCTTTGCGGCGACCAGCAGGTCACCCTGGATCAGATCAAGAACTTCCGTCAGATGGGATCTCTGACAGCGGGTCACCCGGAAAACTTCCTCTTGGATGCGGTTGAAACCACCACCGGCCCGCTTGGGCAGGGTATCGCCAATTCCGTCGGCTTCGCCATCGCCGAAGAAATCCTGCGCGCGCAATACGGTAAAAAACTGGTCGACCACCACACCTATGTCATCGCCGGCGACGGCTGCCTGATGGAAGGCGTCTCTCAAGAGGCCATCGGCATCGCGGGCCGTCACAATCTGGGCAAGCTGATCGTCTTTTGGGACAACAACAACATCACCATCGACGGCACGGTCGAGCTTTCTGACAAGACCAACCAGGTACAGCGCTTCAAGGCGTCCGGCTGGCATGTGCAGGAAATCGACGGCCATGATCCAGAGGCCATCGATGCGGCCATCACGGCGGCGAAGAAATCCAAAAAGCCAAGCATGATCGCCTGCAAAACCCACATCGCTCTGGGCCACGCGGCGCAAGACACCTCTAAAGGTCACGGCGCGCTGACCGACGCGGATCAAGCAAAAGCGGCCAAAGAGATCTGGGGCTGGACCGGCGGCGAATACGAAGTCCCTTCGGATATCAAATCCAAATGGGAAGCCATCGGCTCCCGTGGCGTGTCCGAGCGCGAAGCATGGGAGGGCCGCTTTGCAGAGGCTTCCACCCAGAAACAAGCGAAATTCAACCGCGCGCTGGCGGGTGATGCACCGAAAAAGCTCTCGGCCACCATCAAAGCCCTGAAAAAGCAGGTCTCGGAAGACCAGCCAAAAGTCGCGACCCGCAAATCCTCGGAAATGGCGCTGCAAGCGATCAACGCTGTGATGCCGGAAACCGTGGGCGGCTCTGCTGACCTCACTGGCTCAAACAACACCAAGACCGATGATCTGGGTATGTTTGAAACCAACAACCGCGGCGGTCGCTACATCTATTGGGGCATCCGCGAGCACGGCATGGCCTCAGCCATGAACGGCATCGCGCTGCACGGCGGCCTGCGCCCTTACGGCGGCACCTTCATGGCCTTCACCGATTATGCGCGCCCACCGATGCGTCTGGCGGCCCTGATGAAGATCCCAACGGTCTTTGTCATGACCCATGACTCCATCGGCGTTGGCGAAGACGGCCCGACTCACCAGCCGGTCGAGCACTGCGCCATTTCCCGTTCCACACCAAACACTTACGTCTTCCGTCCGGCGGACACTGTGGAAACGGCTGAAGCCTGGGAAATCGCAGCCACCAGCAAGACCACACCGTCGGTCATGTCTCTGACCCGTCAGAACCTGCCGACCGTGCGGACCGAGCACAAGCTGAAGAACCTCACCGAGCAAGGCGCTTATGTTCTGGCCGAAGCCACCGGCAAACGCCAGGCGATCCTGATCGCCACCGGCTCTGAGGTCTCCGTCGCCATGGACGCACGCGCCAAGCTCGAAGCCGAAGGCATCGGCACCCGCGTGGTCTCAATGCCCTGCATGGAGCTCTTCGCCGCGCAAGACGAAAGCTACCGACGCAAGGTCCTGCCCGCAGGCCCCGTTCGCGTGGGTATCGAAGCCGGCGTGCGCCACGGCTGGGACCGCTGGCTCTTGGGCGAGCGTGGTCGCGAGAACAAAGCAGCCTTCGTAGGCATGGACAGCTTCGGCTCCTCTGCCCCTGCAGGCGAGCTCTTTGAAAAGTTCGGCATCACCGCAGACAATGTGGTCGCCAACGTCAAAGCGATGCTATAAGCGCGTCTCATATCACACCAAAGGGCGGCTCCATTCGGGCCGCCCTTTTTCGTTTCACCATCTTTTTCTCTTGCCAGAAATATCCCCGCCGGAGGCTCCCAAGGCCGCGACCAGCGACGACTTACGAGCGTGAAAACACCCCAGTCGCTGCTTTCCAAATCGGCGTCACAAACCGCGTGCCCACGGGGATCAGAATGAACCCAAGCGCCAAACCCAGGATCCCATCGAGCGTCGCAGTCGCAAACCACTCGGAGAACCCCTGCCAAGCCTCTGGCACCATCACAGCCACCGCATGGGCCCATCCGTGGATCAGGTATCCAAGCCCACCAAATCCCATTTCCTTGAGCGCATGGACAATGATTGACCCACCAACCCAAAGCATCGCGGCCGTGCCCACAATCGTCAGCAGGCGCATAAAATGCGGCATCCCGCGCACAAGCCCCCTGCCCGCGGCGCGTGTCAGCCCAAGCCGCCCGTTCTGAGACAGCCAAAGCCCCACATCATCGGCCTTCACGATCAAGGCTACCGAGCCGTAAACCGCAATCGTGATCCCAATCGCCACCAAAGCCAAAGTTGCCGCTTCCATCCAAAAGGTACTCGCGGGCACGGCGGCCAAGGCGATGGTCATGATCTCAGCAGACAGAATGAAATCGGTCTTGATCGCGCCTGAAGCGCGTTGTTCTTCCAGCATGGCCGCATCAACGGGCGCTTCGTGGCGATCCTTATGATCCTCGTGGTGCGGGACGATCAGATGATAGATCTTCTCGGCCCCTTCAAAACACAAGTAAGCCCCGCCGAGCATCAGCAAAGGCGCAATCATCCAAGGGGCGAAATTGGCCAGTAAAAGACCAATCGGCAGCAAAATCAGCAGCTTATTTCGGAAAGACGCGCGCGCGATACGCCAGATGATCGGCAGTTCCCGGCTGGCTTCAAAGCCCGCCACATATTTCGGCGTAACCGCAGCGTCATCAATCACTGCCCCCGCGGCTTTAGAGCCAGCCTTCAGCGCCTGAGACGCAACATCATCCAAAGACGAGGCCGCGACTTTGGCGATCCCTGCAACGTCATCCAAAAGGGCCAGCAAACCGCTCATCGGTATCCTCTTTGCTCGTTAACCTGCGGATACCCTAAAGCCACGCCCTCAGCGTGCAAGGGGAAATGGCGGCGATTTACGCCATCCGGTCCTTGACGGCTTCGTTGACGGCCGGGGTCACGAATTTACTGATATCCCCACCCAAACGCGCTATTTCCTTGACCAGTTTCGACGCAATCGCCTGATGCTTGAGATCGGCCATCAAAAACACCGTCTCGATGCTGTCATCCAGTGCGCGATTCATGCCAACCATCTGATATTCATACTCAAAATCAGTCACAGCCCGAAGGCCACGCACAATAATCTGAGCCCCAACATCCTTGGCGCAATCGATCAAAAGATTCTCAAACGGATGCGCGACGATCTCAGTGCCGGTTTCCTCCGACAGTTTCGCGCATTCCGCTTCGATCATCGCCACACGTTCCTCAAGCGAAAACAAAGGCCCCTTGTCGCGGTTGATCGCAACACCAATGACCAGACGATCCACCAAGACGGCCGCCCGCCGGATGATATCGATATGTCCCAAAGTGACGGGATCAAAGGTGCCTGGGTAGAGTCCTGTGCGCATGAAAATGCTCCGAATTTGCCTTGCCGCACGCAACAATATTGCGCGGCCTTTTGCAAGCCTTCCGTGAAGGGTCCCGAAGTTTTACGGAACGTCAGTGCGTTACGTCAGAAACCGGGGTCAATGCCCCATGATCATGCCTTCTAGAGCGTCTTTCTCCATCGCCAGCTGCGAGAGCCGCGCTTTGACCACATCGCCCAGCGTAACCAGACCCACCATTTCGCCGTCTTCCACTACGGGCATGTGACGGAACCGCCCCTCGGTCATTTTTTGCAAGACTGAGTCCGCGCTGTCGCTGAGGCCGCAGGTGACCAAATTCGCTGTCATCAGATTGTCGACCTTGTCTTCCATGCAGGCCGCACCGCGCGCAGCAAGGTCCCGCACGATGTCGCGTTCTGACAGAATCCCATCCGCTGTTTTCCCATCGCCGGAGATGACCACCGTCCCGATCCGTTTCTCTGCAAGAATTTTGGCAGCATCCTGCACCAAACTTCCCGGTGAAACCGTCATGACCCCAGTGTCGCCTTTTGACTTAAGAATTTGCTGAACGAGCATTCAAAAACGCCTCCGTACTAAAACCTTCCGTAAGCTCAGCGTGTTACTTGCGCAATAAAATGTCAAGCGAGGGCTTCCAGTCGCGTCACCTCTCGGCGCAGACCCTCGCTGAGGGCATCGGCAAAGCGGTTCATCCGTTCCAGCCGTTTGTCGTCCTCATGGCGCACCAAATAGAAACTGCGCGTCAGACGCACCTGATCCAGAAGGATCCGTTTGACATTAGGATACAGGGGAAGTGCGAAGTCATGCACAAAGCCAAGCCCCCCGCCCTGATGGATCCAATTGATCTGAACAGAGACCGAGTTTGACGCGAGATCCGGCGATTCAATACCGATTTCAGACAGATAGTCGAGTTCCTTGTCAAAAATCATATCGGGGATATAGCCCACGACCATGTGGTCTTTGACGTCCTCGACCCGCTCAATCGGCGCGCTTTTGGCCAGATAATCCTCAGAGGCCGCAAGGCTCAGATGATAGTCCGAGATTTTCTGCACGATCATCCGCCCAGCTGTCGGAGGGCTCACCGCCACAACAAAATCAGCCTCGCGTTTAGACAGGTTAATCACCCGAGGCAGCGCCACGATCTGAATTTCCAACTCAGGATTGTCCCGCGCGATCTGGGCGCAGACCTGCGGCAACAGAAAATTGGCCGCCCCATCTGGAGCCCCGACCCGCACCTGTCCGGTCAAGCCCTCTGCCTGCCCGCTCAGCTCTTCGTTCGCGGCCACCACAGATTGCTCAATACGGATCGCATGCGCCATCAGCCGTTCCCCACGATCCGTTAACGCATAGCCCGTCGGAGATTTACCAAACAGCGGCGCACCGTAGCCCGCCTCAAGCCGCGCAATACGTCGCCCTACTGTAGCAGGATCAATCCGCAACCGCTTGCCCGCCTTGCTCAGGCTTTCATCCCGCGCCACCGCCAGAAACACGCGCAGGTCATCCCATTTCAGGTCCACAGCCGCACTCCTTTTGCATTTTTGCAAAACATGAATGTGATATTTCCGCTTTATCGTGTGAAATTGCAAGTGCACACTGCGTGGGAAATTTAGAGATGCAGGAGAGTCCCATGCAGGAACTGACTCATTACATTAATGGCGCGCACGTCAAAGGCACCTCTGGTCGCTTTGCCGATGTGTTCAACCCAGCCACTGGCGAAGTTCAGGCCAAGGTGCCTCTGGCCAACAAGGACGAATTTGACGCAGCCGTCGAGATCGCCGCCGCCGCACAACCCGCCTGGGGCGCAACCAACCCGCAACGTCGCGCGCGCGTCATGATGAAGTTCGTGGATCTTCTGAACCGCGATATGGACAAGCTCGCCGAAGCGCTCAGCCGCGAGCACGGCAAGACCTTCCCTGACGCGAAAGGCGATATTCAGCGTGGCCTTGAGGTCGTGGAATACTGCATCGGAGCGCCTCAGATGCTGAAGGGTGAATTCACCGATAGCGCGGGGCCCGGCATCGACATGTATTCCCTGCGTCAGCCTCTGGGCGTGACCGGAGGCATCACCCCGTTCAACTTCCCGGCTATGATCCCAATGTGGATGTTTGCACCAGCGATCGTCTGTGGCAACGCCTTTATCCTGAAACCTTCCGAGCGGGATCCGTCCGTGCCTCTGATGCTTGCTGAATTGATCGAAGAAGCAGGCCTGCCAAAGGGCATCCTGCAGGTGGTCAATGGCGACAAAGAAGCCGTAGACGCGATGCTTTTCAATGACACCGTGCAATCTATCGGCTTTGTCGGCTCGACCCCGATTGCGGAATATATCTATGGAACCGGCTGTTCGCAGGGCAAACGAGTCCAGTGCTTTGGCGGCGCGAAAAACCACATGATCATCATGCCGGACGCGGATCTGGATCAGGCCGCTGACGCTCTGGTTGGCGCAGGCTATGGTGCAGCAGGCGAACGCTGTATGGCGATTTCTGTGGCTGTGCCTGTGGGCGAAGAGACCGCTGATAGGCTCATTGAAAAACTGGTCCCACGGATCGAGAAACTGAAAGTCGGCCCCTATACCTCGGGCGACGACGTAGACTACGGCCCCGTTGTGACGGCTCAGGCCAAGGAAAACATCCTGCGGCTAGTGCAATCCGGTGTCGATCAAGGCGCTGAACTGGTGGTCGACGGGCGTGACTTCTCGCTGCAGGGCTATGAAGACGGTTTCTTTGTCGGCGCACACCTCTTTGACCGCGTGACGCCTGATATGGATATCTACAAGACCGAGATCTTTGGTCCCGTGTTGTCCACCGTTCGTGCGGGCTCTTATGAGGAAGCGCTTGGCCTCGCGATGGACCATGAATACGGCAATGGGACCGCGATCTTTACCCGCGACGGCGACACGGCGCGTGACTTTGCCAACCGTATCAACATCGGCATGGTCGGTATTAACGTCCCGATCCCTGTGCCTTTGGCCTATCACACCTTTGGCGGCTGGAAGAAATCCGTCTTTGGCGATCTGAACCAGCACGGCCCGGATGCGTTCAAATTCTATACGCGCACCAAAACCGTGACCTCGCGCTGGCCGTCAGGCATCAAAGAAGGCGGCGAGTTCAACTTCAAGGCGATGGACTAAGCATCCGTTTAAAAACAAAGAAACGCCCCGTTCGACCAAAGTCACGGGGCGTTTTTGCAAAAGTGACGTGACGATCTAAACTTGTTTTACCCCTGACATAGTTCTGCAAGGATTTTATAATTGAACGAAGGTTCAATTGTGGAATGGGAGGCCCGAATGGACTTTGCACTGAGCGAAGAGCAAACCTTAATTTTCGACATGGCGAAAGGCTTTGGCGAAGAACATATCGCGCCCTTCGCGCGTGACTGGGACGCGGCGGGATCGATCCCCAAAGACCTCTGGCCCAAGCTGGCAGAACTTGGCTTTGGCGGGCTTTATGTGGACGAGAAATACGGCGGATCTGGGCTTTCCCGCTTGAACGGCACGCTGGTCTTCGAGGCGCTTGCAATGTCCTGCCCCTCTGTTGGTTCCTTCCTGTCGATCCACAATATGTGCGGCGGGATGCTGAACTCTTTCGGCTCTGAAGAGTTCAAGGAACGCTTCCTCCCCGACCTCTGCGCCATGAACAAGGTCTTCTCCTATTGCCTGACCGAACCGGGCTCCGGCTCTGACGCCTCAGCCCTCAAAACCCGCGCCGAGAAAACCAACGCCGACTATGTGCTGAACGGCACCAAAGCCTTCATCTCTGGCGGCAGCTATTCGGACGCCTATGTCGTCATGTGCCGCACGGGCGAAGACGGCCCCAAGGGCATCTCGACCGTCGTGGTCGAAGACGGCACGCCGGGTCTCTCCTTCGGAGCACTCGAAAAGAAGATGGGCTGGCTCAATCAGCCAACATCCCAGGTGCAATTCGACGACTGCAAGGTTTCCGCCGAGAACCGCGTCGGAGACGAGGGCCAAGGGTTCTCCTATGCCATGGCGGGCCTTGACGGAGGCCGC
Organism: Cognatishimia sp.; assembly: GCA_013215215.1. GTDB lineage: Bacteria > Pseudomonadota > Alphaproteobacteria > Rhodobacterales > Rhodobacteraceae > Cognatishimia. The sequence continues at coordinate 9,083 of JABSOU010000106.1, forward strand.
CTCAACATTTCCGCAGGCGCCTTGGGCGGCGCACAGGCAGCCCTGGACGCGACCGTGCAATATATGAGCGAACGCAAGGCTTTCGGGAAATCCATCAACCAGTTCCAAGCCCTACAATTCCGCCTCGCAGAGTTTGAAACCAAACTCCAGGCCGCGCGCGTCTTCCTCCGCCAGGCCGCTTGGAAACTGGATCAAAAAGCCCCCGACGCCACCAAACACTGCGCCATGGCGAAGCTCATGGTCACAGACGTGGCCTTTGAGGTCGCCAATGGTTGCCTGCAACTGCATGGCGGCTACGGCTATCTCGCCGACTACGGCATCGAGAAAATTGTACGCGATCTGCGCGTGCACCAAATCCTGGAAGGCACCAATGAAATCATGCGTCTGATCGTCTCGCGTCAGATGATTGCAGAGTAAATATGACTGACATCCACATCCGCAAAATTGGCCAAACCGGTCGCATCACTCTGAAACGCCCCAAGGCGCTCAACGCACTTTCTTATAAGATGTGCCTTGAGATTGAGGATGCACTAGACGCATGGGCCGAGGACGACAGCGTCAAGATGCTAGTCATCGATGCCGAAGGCGACCGCGCCTTCTGTGCCGGTGGCGACATTCAGGAAATGTATGACACGGCCAAGGCCGGCAACTACAATTACGGACGCACCTTCTGGCGCGACGAGTACCGTATGAACGCCAAGATGTTCGAGTTCCCCAAACCCGTCGCCACTTTCCTGCAGGGCTTCACTATGGGCGGCGGTGTCGGCGTCGGCTGTCATGGATCTCACCGCGTCGTGGGCGACACCTGCCAAATCGCCATGCCAGAGGTTGGCATCGGATTGGTCCCAGATGTGGGCGGTAGCTACATCCTCGCCAAAGCGCCGGAGCACATGGGCGAATACCTCGGTCTCACGGCGGCGCGCATGGATGCAGGTGATGCTATCACCGCAGGTTTTGCCGACTACTACATCCCAGAAGAACAATGGCCCGCGCTTATCGCTCAACTCGAAGAGAGCGGCGACTATAGTCTGATCGACGCAGCGTCCTCCGAACCCTTTGAAGGCAAGATCACCGCGCAGCTCTCTGATATAAATAGACATTTCGCAGGTGCGACGCTCCTCGACATCGTGAATTCCCTCAAATCCGAGGACACTGAATTCTCCGCCAAAACGCTCAAAGCCCTAGGGCGCAACTCGCCGCTCTCGATGGCCTGCGGTCTTGAAATCATCCGTCGAGGCCGCGCCTTTGACAATATCCGCCCCTCGCTCGAACAAGAGTTCCGCTTCACCTATCGCTCCGGTGAATCTGGCGAGTTCGTCGAAGGCATCCGCGCCGCGATCATCGACAAAGACCGCAATCCGCAATGGACACATACATTGGATAACCCTCCGGCCGCGATGGTTATGAAAATGCTGATGCCACTTGGCGCGGAAAAACTGACATTTGAAAAGGGAGAGACGTCATGAAGATCGGGTTCATCGGATTGGGCAATATGGGCGGCCCCATGGCGGCTAACCTCGCGAAAGCGGGCTACGAGGTGACAGGCTTTGACATGGCGGACGTCGCAATTGACGGTGTCACTATGGCCGAGAGCGCCGCAGCCGCTGCCACAGACGCCGACGTCGTGATCACCATGCTGCCCAACGGCCAGATCCTGCGCGCGGTCGCAAATGACATTCTGCCCGCCATGAGCGCAGGCGCGGCCCACGTCGATTGTTCGACCGTTGACGTCGACAGCGCCAAAGCGGTTGCTGCGCAAGCCGAAGCTGCGGGCCTTTTAGCCGTGGATGCGCCCGTATCCGGAGGCGTCGGCGGCGCGGCGGGCGGCACGCTCACCTTTATGGCGGGCGGCTCGGATGCAGGCTTTGCCAAGGCCGAGCCTCTGTTTGAGATCATGGGCCAAAAGGCTGTGCATTGCGGGGCCTCAGGCGCCGGTCAATCCGCCAAGATCTGCAACAATATGATCCTCGGCGTCACCATGATTGCCACCTGCGAAGCCTTTGCTTTGGCTGACAAGCTGGGGCTGGACCGCCAGAAAATGTTTGACGTCGTGTCGACCTCCTCAGGCTATAGCTGGACTATGAACGCTTACTGCCCTGCCCCCGGCGTCGGCCCGCAAAGCCCTGCGGACAATGGCTATCAACCGGGGTTCGCCGCAGACCTCATGCTCAAGGACCTGCGGCTCTCCCAACAGGCCGCAGAGTCGGCAGACGCCGACACCCCTATGGGTCAGATCGCAACCGATCTCTATGCGCAATTTGTGGAAAATGAGGACGGCCAAGGCATGGATTTCTCAGCCATGCTGCCCCGTTTTGAAAAACGCGGCCGGGGTTAAAATACAGAGGCGGGGTCACTGCCCCGCCATCGCCATCAACACCGCACGGGTTTGCTCATCCGCCGGAAAAAGCTGTTCGATCTTAATGTCCGAATAAGCGATCTCGCCAATACCACCAAACTGCGAAATCGTTGAGAACAAAGACAAAGTGACCCCGCCCATCCTATAGCGTGTCGCCAATATAACCGGGCTTTGCGCAGGCGGGACATAACCCTCTACCCGCGCGCTCAGCCGTTCAATCAACCCACTCAGGACCACATCGCGCCCCAAATGCGCCAGCTCCACCCGCAGGCGCGAGAGGATCTGATATTCCACCTCTTCGATGTTCTCAATTGCTGCACGCAGGTCCGCGCGATCCAGCATGGCTTCAATCAGACTGTCGCCTTCCGCCAACCCCATCGGCCCCAGAAACATCCTTGCAGGCCCGTTCAAAGCCACCAGCTTCCAATGCCTGTCCAAAGCCATAGCCGGATACGGCGCGTGATTGTCCAGGGTCCAGCGCATCGCGGTTTCAAGCGGCGCGAGCTCTTCATCCGCCGCCGCGCGCTGCCCGTAAGCAGGCGCAAGTCCCCCAGCCGTTAACAAACGATTGCTTTCCGCCAAAGGCATCTGCAAGACCTCCGACAGCCGCAACGCCATCCCCCGACTGGCTTGTGACCGCCCTGTCTCCAGAAACGACACATGCCTCGCCGAGACCCCGGCCTCACTCGCCAGATCCAGCTGACTCATCCGCCGGATCTGCCGCCATTCTTTCAGGACGGTTCCAAAGCTCTGTTCCATCTGCGGCCTCCTCTTACGGCCACCTTACCAGAGCCCTGCACAATTTCACTTACCTCCAAGGTAATTGTTTTGCCCTCCTCGGTGCGGCGACAAAATGCGCATCACTGCAAAAGGAGGTCACCATGACCCACGACAAACGCATAAAATCCCTCAAGATCACCATCATCGCGAGCGCCGGCTTCGCGCTCTTCATGTTCGCGAGCCTCTTCACCCCCCTGCGCGAGATCATGGGTTTCTTTCTGGACCTCGTCCATATGCCGCTGGATGGCGCCCAAAGCCTCAGCCGAGACACCGAGGAGGTGCTAACAGCAATCTCTGCAGGTATCTTCTTTGGGTTCTGCGTCCTTCTGTGGCAGGTCA